>CAMFHW010000117.1 GCA_945952175.1 uncultured Phenylobacterium sp.
GCTTGAATCATCAACACCGCCAAATGGGTCCCGTTATGGGTCCTGACCCTAGTCCTCGGCCCGCATGCGGTAGCCGATGCCGGGCTCGGTCAGCAGGATGCGCGGCGCGGCGGAATCGATCTCCAGCTTCTGGCGCACCTGGCCGACCAGCACGCGGACGAACTGGGCGTCGACCTGGGCCTCGGGCCCCCAGACGGCGGCGATCAGCTGGCGGTGGGTCACCACGCGGCCGGCGTGGCGCGCCAGGGCGCGGACCAGGTCGTATTCGCGCGGCGTCAGGTGGACGGCCATGTCGTCCAGCCTCACCTCGCGGGTGGCGAAGTTGATCGACAGCTCGCCGGTGCGGAACGCCGCTCGCGCCGCGAACCGACGCTCGCGCCCGCGCAGCGCCGCGCGCAACCGCGCCAACAGCTCGCCGATGCCCACCGGCTTGTTGACGAAGTCGTCGGCCCCCAGGTCGAGGGCGGCGATCTTCTCGTCCTCCAGGTCGCGGGCCGACAGCACCACGATCGGCACGTCCGACCACTCGCGCACCCGGCGGATCACCTCCTTGCCGTCCAGGTCCGGCAGGCCGAGGTCGAGAACGATCACGTCGCAGGGCTCACCGGCCATCACAGCCAGCGCCGCCTGGCCGGTCTCGGCGGTCTCGATCTCGTAGCCCTCGGCGCTGAGCGCGGGACGCAGGGCCCGGATCAGCTGTGGCTCGTCGTCGACCAGGAGCAGGCGTCCGGCGCTCATTCCGCCGCCTCCGCGCGGGGCAGGTCCATCGCCACCACCAGGCCCGACCGATCGGGCCGCAGGCTCGCCTTCACCGATCCGCCGGAGGCTTCGACCAGGCCGCGCGCGATGGAGAGGCCGAGCCCCGTCCCCGGCGTCGCGTCCCGCACGTCGGAACTGCGGAAGAACTTCTCGAAGATCCGCTCCAGCTCGGCCTCCGGCACGCCGGGGCCCTCGTCGGCCACGCGGATGGTCACCGCCGCGCCGGCCGCCACGCTCACCTTCACCGTGCTGCCGTCCGGGGTGAACCGCAGGGCGTTCTCCAGCACATTGCCCAGGGCCTGTTCCAGCAGCACCGGATCGCCCATGGCCACCAGGTCGCCCGGCGCCACCTCGCGCTCCAGGCAACGACCGCCCCGCCGCCGCTCCATCCGCGTCATCAACTGGTCGATCACTTCGACCACATTGAACGGCGCAGCCTTCGGCTCCAGCCCGCCGCCCTCCAGCCGGGTCATGTTCAAGAGGTTGGCGACGAACAGGTTCAGCCGCTCGGCCTCCTCCTGGATGGTGTCGGTCAGGTCGGCCCGCACCTCCGGCGCGAAGCGGTCGCCGAAGGCCTGCAGGCTGGAGGCCGAGGCCAGGATCGCCGCCAGCGGCGTCCGCAGGTCGTGCGAGATCGACGACAGCAGGGCGTTGCGCAGCTGTTCGGTCCGCGCCAGGGCCGCGACCTCCGCCTGGGCCGCGCCCAGCCTGGCCCGCACCAGGGCCGTGCCGCCGAGGTCGACCAGCAGGTTGACGAGCTGCAACTCCTCCAGGCCCGGCGGCTCGACGGCGGCCGGCCGCCAGGCCGCCACCCCCACCACCTGGCCCGCCGAGCGCAGCGCCCGCGCCCGCCACGGGCCGGCCTCCAGCGTCACCGGCTGGGCGCCGCCGCCGCGCAGGGCCAGCCCCATCACGTCGGTCAGGAAGCGGGTCGGCGGCTCCAGATTGGCCGACGAGACCTGCAGGTCCGCGCCGTCGAACACCACCGCGTCGCCCTTGGCGGCTTCGGCCAGTCGGCCCGCCAAGGCCTGGCGCAGGGCGGCCTCCTCGACCACGGCGGCGAATTCGCGGCTGGCTTCCAGCAGGGCGCCGGTGGTTCGCGCCCGCACCTGGGCGCGCCGGGCCTCGTCGCGCACCCGCCCCGCCAGGCTGCCGGTCAGCATGGCCACGATCAGGAACACCGTCAGGACGATCACGTCCTCCGGATCCGCGAAGGTCAGGGTGAAGCGCGGTTCGCAGAGGTAGAAATTGTAGATCATGAAGGCCAGGCCGGCGGCCAGATAGGCCGGCCCGGAGCCCAGCCACACCGCCGACACCAGCACCCCGGCCAGGAAGATCATCGACAGGCGGGTGGTTTCGAGCGTGCGGAACAGAAGTTCGGCCGTCCCTGTCGAGGCGAGCACCACCACCACGGCGGCGGCATAGCGGAACCACCCCTCCGGGTTTCGCAGTCGGCTCAGGGTCAGGCTCAAGGGCCAGGGCTCCGGTTGCGGCCCGGCGGCGAACGCCGGCGCCCGCGGACGCTCTCTCCTAGGAGGCCGTCCGGGGGGACTTAGAGACACCCGCGGGCGCCGTCGCGCCCGGCGTTCGGCCGAGCGACTCCAGCATATGTGCGGGGGCGGACCATGCAATTATGCCTGACTTATGGGGCGTTGGCTCCTGCGGCTTATAAGCTTGTTATGCTTGGCCGGCGAGCGCCGAGCGCGCCTGTTCCCCGCGATCAGTCGGGGACCGGGACATGTCCAGCACCTTCAATCAGCGCGCCGGGGCGCGGCCATGAACTGGCCCATTCTCATCGCCGGCTTCGTCGGCGTCTTCCTGTTCGGCCTGGCCGGGGTCGCCGCCCTGCTGGCCTTCATGACCGGCATCGCCCGCCGGGACCGCGACGAATGATCGAGTTCGGACGCGGCGCGCCGTGGTTCGTCGCGCGCAGCCACAAAAACCCGCGTTACAACTTCTCCTCCCTGGGCGGTCGCTGGCTGGTCATGGGCTTCCTGCCCCGCGATCCGGCGCGGCGCGCCCAGATGATGGCCGTCCTCGACCGCATTCGTCCGTCGCTGAACGCGCAAAGCCTGGCGGCCCTGCTGGTCACCGGCGAGGCGGAGGTGTTCGCCGCGGCCAAGGAGGGCGAGGCCCTGCGCTGGTTCCTGGACGACGGCGTCATCGCCGCCGGCTATGGGGCGGTCGCCGCGGACGGCGCGGAGCCCGGTCGCTGGGTCCTCATCGACCCGTCCCTGAGGATCCTCGACTGGTTCGACGGGCCGCAGGCCGAAGCCCGTCTGCTCGACCGCCTGGCCCTGCTGCCGGCGCCGGACGCCCATGCCGGCACGCCGCTCAACGCGCCTGTCCTCATCCTGCCGCGGGTCTTCGAGCCCGAGCTTTGCCGCCGCCTCATCGCCCTGTACGACGCCGCCGGCGGCGAGATTTCCGGCACCATGCGCGAGATCGGCGGCCGCACGGTGGGCGTCGTCGACAGCTTCAAGCGCCGCCGCGACGCCTATGTCACCGACGAGGACTTCCGCCTGGAGCTGCGCCAGCGCATCGAGCGGCGGGTGCTGCCCCAGCTCAACCGCGCGTTCCAGTTCGAGGCCACCCGGCTCGAGCGCTACATCGTGGCGCGCTACGACGCCGAGGAGGGCGGCTGGTTCCTGCCGCACCGGGACAACACGACCAGCGGCACCGCCCATCGCAAGTTCGCCTGCTCGATCAATCTCAACGCCGAGGACTTCGAGGGCGGCGACCTGCGGTTTCCGGAATACGGCTCGCGCACCTACCGCCCGCCCACCGGCGGCGCGGTGGTCTTCTCGTGCTCGCTGCTGCACGAGGCCACCGCCGTCACCCGCGGCACGCGCTACGCCTTCCTGCCCTTCTTCTACGACGAGGCCGGAGAGGCCGTCCGCCAGGCCAACCTGCACAAGCTCGATGTCGGTCCGGACCGACCTGCGACCTAGGTAAACATTGATAAGTTCGGTGTTTTGCCGGATACCTCCCCCAAGGGAACAGGGGACGGCGGGCCATGGCGCTTGAGCATTTCGACGTGGTGATCGTGGGCGCGGGCCTCTCCGGCGTCGGCGCGGGTCACCACCTGCAGGCCAACTGCCCCGACCGCTCCTACGTGATCCTGGAAGGCCGCGATGCGATCGGCGGCACCTGGGACCTGTTCCGCTATCCCGGCATCCGGTCGGACAGCGACATGTACACCCTGGGCTACGCCTTCAAGCCGTGGACGAAGGCCAAGGCCATCGCCGACGGCCCCTCGATCCTGTCCTATGTGCGCGAGACCGCGGTCGAGGAGGGCATCGACCGCCACATCCGCTTCGGCCACCAGGTGAAGTCGGCGGCCTGGTCCACCGAGGACGCGCTCTGGACCGTCGAGGCGGTGTCGGGCGGCAAGCCGGTCAGCTTCACCTGCGCCTTCCTGTTCCTCTGCGGCGGCTACTACGATTACGAGGCCGGCTACACGCCCGACTTCGCCGGGACCGACGCCTTCGAGGGCCAGATCGTCCATCCGCAGAAATGGCCGGAAGACCTGGACTATGCGGGCAAGAATGTCGTGGTGATCGGTTCCGGCGCGACCGCCGTGACCCTGGTGCCGGAAATGGCCAAGACCGCCGCCCACGTCACCATGCTGCAGCGCTCGCCGACCTACATGGCCTCGCGCCCGGCCGAGGACGCCTTCGCCAACAAGCTGCGCGAGATCCTGCCGGCCAAGCTGGCCTATTCGATCATCCGTTGGCGGAACGTTCTGTTCGGCATGTACTTCTTCAACGTCGCGCGCAAGAAGCCCGAGGCGGTGAAGCAGCGGCTGATCGGCATGGTCCGCGACCAGCTCGGCCCCGACTACGACGTCGAGACCCATTTCACCCCGCGCTACAATCCGTGGGACCAGCGCCTGTGCCTGGTGCCGGACAACGACATGTTCGCCGCGATCAAGGACGGCTCGGCCTCGGTGGTCACCGACCAGATCGAGACCTTCACCGGCAAGGGGCTGAAGCTGACGTCGGGCGCCGAGCTTCCGGCCGACGTGGTGGTCACCGCCACCGGCCTCAACCTCCAGGTCTGGAACGGCCTGTCGCTCACCGTCGACGGCCGCAAGGTCGAACCGGCCAAGACCCTCAGCTACAAGGGCATGATGTATTCCGACGTGCCGAACATGGCCTCGTCCTTCGGCTACACCAATGCGTCCTGGACGCTGAAGTGCGACCTGACCTGCGAATATGTCTGCCGGATCCTGAACCACCTGAAGAAGACCGGCCTGCGCCAAGCCACCCCGCGCAACACCGACCACTCGGTGACCGAGGAGCCCTGGCTCGACTTCTCCTCAGGCTACGTCCAGCGCTCCATCGGCGCCTTCCCCAAGCAGGGTTCCAAGGCTCCCTGGAAGCTCGACCAGAACTATGCGCTGGACCTGATGAACCTGCGCTTCGCCAAGGTCGAAGACGGCGTCATGGCCTTCACCAACCCCAAGACCGCCGCCACCAAGGCGGCTGCGAAGGAAGCCGCCTGACGGCGGAACCAGGAAGAGCGAAGGGCCAATGCTCACCCTTCCGCTCGTCCCGGCGAACGCCGGGATCCAGATCGTATGGCTCCGCACCTCTGGCCGAAGGCCGATTCATTCCACCACGAAGCTCACGAAGAACACAAAGGTCGGCTCGGTCCTCTTCGTGATCTTTGTGAGCTTCGTGGTTCAAATCCTACTGGCGCCGAGGCTTCGGATATGGATCCCGGCATTCGCCGGGACGAGCGGGCAGGGACAGGCGCTTGTTCGTGTTTTTCGTGGTCCCGCGAAGCGGCTCTTACGCCGTCACCGCCGCCTCGACCCTCACCTCGGTCTTCACCGAATTGGCGATGAAGCACTGCTCGTGCGCCTCGTGGTGCAGGCGATCCAGTTCGGCCGCCGTCGGAGCCGCGCCCTGCCAGTCGATCCGCGGCCGCAGGGTGACCTTCGTCACCGCCATCCGGTCCGGCGCGATCTCCGCCATGATCCCCTCGGCGTCGTCCGCATAGCGGGTGGCCACGAAGCCCGCGAGCCGCGCCCGGTGCAGGAAGGTCAGCATGTGGCAGTTCGACAGGGCGGCGACGAACATCTCCTCCGGGTCCACCGCCGAGGCGTCCGCCCACTTGCCCACCACATGTGGCGAGGCCGAGGCCGGCAGGGTCACGCCGCCATCGAAGGCGATCTCGTGCGCGCGGCTGTAGCGCCCCTTGGCGAAGTCCTCGCCATCCTTCAGCGTCCAGAGGACCTGCGCCACATACTTCGCCATCGTCAGAACGCCTCCGCGGGCAGCCCCATCATCAGTTCCGAGCCCGAGGTGAGCTTGGCCAAGTGCGACTGGGCGTCCGGCAGTATGCGCTGCAGGTAGTAGCGGCCAAGGGCCAGTTTGGTCTCGTAGAAGGGATCGGCGGCCCCGGCCGCGATCTTGGCGAGCGCCACCTTGGCCATCATCGCCCACATGTAGGAAAGCGCTGTCAGGCCGAACAGGTGCATGTAGTCGGTCGAGGCCGCGCCGGCGTTGTCGGGGTTCGACAGCCCGTTCTGCATCAGCCAGAAGGTGCCGTCCTGCAGCTTGGCCTTGGCGCCGGCCAGGCCCTCGACGAACGGCTTGAGCTGCTCGTCGCCCCCGTTGGTGGCGACGAAGGCGTCGACCTCGGCAAAGAAGGTCATCACCGCCCGCCCGCCATTGGCCGCCAGCTTGCGGCCCACGAGGTCGAGCGCCTGCACCCCGTTGGTGCCCTCGTAGATCAGGGCGATGCGCACGTCGCGCATGTACTGGCTGACCGGGAAGTGCTCGGTGAAGCCCGAGCCGCCATGCACCTGCACCGCGTCGGAACAGGCCTTCAGCCCCTTGTCGGTCAGGAAGCCCTTCACCACCGGGGTCATCAGCGCCATGTAGTCGGCCGCCTTCTGGCGGATGGCCTCGTCCGGGTGCGCATGGCTGAGGTCGCCCTGCAGCGCGGTCCAGAACATGAAGGCGCGGCCGCCCTCGATCACGCAGCGGCTGTCCAGCAGCATGCGGCGCACGTCGGGGTGGACGATGATCGGATCGGCCGGCCCGTCGGGGTTCTTCGGCCCGGTCAGCGACCGGCCCTGCAGCCGCTCCTTGGCGAAGGTCGCGGCGGCCTGGTAGGCGGCCTCGGCCTGGGCCACGCCCTGTAGCCCGACACCCAGGCGGGCCTCGTTCATCATCACGAACATCAGCGACAGGCCGCGGTTCTCCTCGCCGACCAGCCAGCCCACCGACTCCTCGTGACGGATCACGCAGGTGGCGTTGCCGTGGATGCCCATCTTCTCTTCCAGGCCGTCGCAGAACACGCTGTTGCGCGTCCCGGGCTTGCCGTCCGCGTCCGGAATGAACTTCGGCACGATGAACAGGCTGATGCCGCGCACGCCCTCCGGCGCGCCCTCGATGCGGGCCAGCACCAGGTGGACGATGTTCTCGACCATGTCGTGCTCGCCGCCCGAGATCCAGATCTTGGTTCCCGAGATCTTGTAGGAGCCGTCGCCCTGCGGGACGGCCTTGGTGCGCAAGAGGCCGAGGTCGGTGCCGCAATGCGGCTCGGTCAGGTTCATGGTCCCGCCCCAGTTCCCCGAGACCAGGTTGGGCAGGTAGAGCGACTTCTGGGCGTCGGAGCCGCCGTTCAGGATCGCCGAATAGGCCCCGTGGGTCAGGCCCGGATACATGGAGAAAGCCATGTTCGCCGAGGAGCTCATCTCCGAGAAGGCGAGGTTGACCACGTGCGGCAGGCCCTGGCCGCCATAGTTCGGGTCGGAGCCCAGCGCTGGCCAGCCGCCCTCGACCAGCTTGGCATAGGCCTCCTTGAAGCCTTTGGGCGTCTTGACCGTGTGGTCGGGCGACCAGTGGCAGCCCTCCTTGTCGCCCACCGGATTCAGGGGCGCCAGGACCTCGGAGGTGAACTTGCCGGCCTCGGCGAGGATCTGCTCGACCACGTCCATCGACGCGTCGGCGAAGCCCGGCAGGTTCGCGTACTTCTCGATCTCCAGGACGTCACGCAGCAGGAACGTGTGGTCCTTGACGGGAGGCTGGTAGGTCATGCGCGGGCCCTTTTTGCGGGGCCGTGCGCCGGCCCCTTATTTCGCGTGCTCGAGATCGCCGAGTCGCGCCCGAAGCACCTGATCATAGTCCGCCGCGCGGGGCAAAAGGTCGGGCCGGGTCTTGGACAGGTGCTCCTCCAGCCGCTCGCAGGCGCCGGTCAGCTCGCTGATCGCACGCTCGATGTCGCGGCGCTTGGCCTCGAGGCTGACCAGCTGTTCGCGGAACTTGGCCAGGGACTTGGCGTTCTGGGCCGCCCCGCCGTCGTTCACTTCGTAGAGGTCGAGGATTTCGCCGATCGCGGCCAGGGACAGGCCGACCCGCTTGCCGTTGAGGATCAGCTGCAGGCGCGCGCGATCCTTGTAGGAATAGACGCGGTTCATGCCGTCGCGCGCCGGCGAGAGCAGGCCCTTGTCCTCATAGAAGCGCAGGGCGCGCGGGGTGCATTTGAATTCCAGGCAGAGCTGCCGGATCGTGAAGGTGCGCGCGGGGCGGCGAAGTTCCAGAGCCATAGACGTCCTCCCTACAAGGCCGCGTTTGTTGTTGTCCCAAGCGTAAGCACGGTTGACGTAAACGTCAATATGATCGGCGTTCAGTTATGTGTGAGGACCTGCCCTGAAGGGAGGTCGCCGCGGCCCTAGAGCGTGGTGCTGACGGTCCAGGTCGCGCTGTCGACGATAGGCGAGGCTTCCAGCGAGACGCACACAGCGTCCAGTTCGGCGGCGACCGCGGTGGTTGGGATCAGCATCGCCCCGAGCTCCATCTGGTCCTCGTTGTCGGACAGCACCTCGATGCTGCGGATCGGATAGTGCGCCTTCTCCAGTTCCACCCCCAGCAGGTCCCGCGCATCGGTCACGGCGCTGGCGTCGCAGATCAGGTGAACCGTATAGAGCGCCTCGGTGGTGCCCGCGTCGATCGGCCGGCGGTTCAGGTAGTTCACGAGGGGCCGCAGCAGGGTGTTGCCGGCCAGCACCGTCACGGTCACGGCGGCCGCCTCGGCGATCAGCCCCGCCCCGGCGAAGGCGCCGACCGCGGCGGCCGACCACAGCGTCGCCGCGGTGTTCAGCCCGCGCACCTGGGCGCCTTCCTTCATGATCACGCCGGCGCCCAGGAAGCCGATGCCCGAGACCACATAGGCGATGATCCGCACCTGCCCGTCCGCCCCGGTCAGGCGTCCGCCCAACTGCACGAAGGCCGCGGCGCCCACGGCGACGAGGACCATGGTCCGCAAGCCGGCGTTGCGCTGGCGTATCTGCCGCTCCAGGCCGATCATCGCGCCCAGCACGAAGGCGGCCCCCAGGACCATCAAGGTCGAGCGGAAGGCTGGCAGGTCGAAGGCCAGACCCGAATTTCCGGCGAGCATCAGGGGCCCCATCTGCGACGTCGACGCCAGGCCTCCATACCCGAACGCGAGAGCCGTTGAGAATGGCTTAGAGCGGCGCCGAGACCCCCTGCGCTGATCAGCCCGGCCCCGAACAGCGTCCCGGCGCCCGCCAGCAGGACGGATGCGGCGTGGAAATAGGCCGCGGGCGGGATCAGGAGCGTCCAGGCCGCGACGGCCGGACGGCGGCCGGCGATCATCATCGGCCCCGCCCCTGGGCGCGAGCCGGCTCGCGCGCGGCGTCGGGGTGGGGCTTCGAGGCGAGGTCCACGGCGAGCAGGCCGAGGAAGATCAGCGCGCAGGCGGCGAGCGCGGCCAGCGCGCGCCGGTGTTCCCGCCGCCGGCGCCGTTCGCGCCGGGACAGGTGCGGATGATGCGCGGAGGCGGGCGCGTCGATGCTGTCGGAGGCATGTTCCATCACCATCCTCCCGTCCTAGGCGTGGTGGCTGACGGCGAGCTGGACGATGCGAACCAGCACCAGGCCGGCGGCGACGACGAGATAGCCCCGCAGCACGCCCATCCAGACCTTCTCCGGGCCGCTGAGGCGTGGCGGCGGCAGCCGGTCCAGCGGGGGCATGCGCCAATCGCGCTGGCCGGATCGATCGATGGCGGGCAGGCCGCGCCGCCGGGTCAGGGTGAAGGCCAGCCAGCCGCCCAGCGCC
>CAMFHW010000118.1 GCA_945952175.1 uncultured Phenylobacterium sp.
GGCCGGGCCGCGGGCAAATTCTCGTGAATCCGGATCCCTCGCCGGGTCCCCAGCCCTTGTCATTCGACCGGCGCGGCCGCCGCGGCCGGACGCTTTCCTCTGTCCGCGTCAGGAGCACCGCATGCGCATCGCCCAGGTCACGCCGCTGTACGAAGCCGTTCCGCCTCGCTTCTACGGCGGCACCGAGCGGGTGGTGGCGCACCTGACCGACGCCCTGGTGGATCTCGGCCACGAGGTGACCTTGTTCGCCAGCGCCGACGCGCGCACCCGCGCCCGGCTCGCCCCGGTGCGCGACGAGGCGATCCGCCTGGACCCGGCGCCGCTGAAGTCCGATCTCGCCGCCCACATGTCGCAGCTCGCCGAGGTGCGGCGGCGCGCCCGCGAGTTCGACGTGATCCACTTCCACACCGACATGATCCATTTCCCCTTCTTCGAGGATATGGCCGGCCGCACCCTGACGACCCTGCATGGCCGCCTCGACCTGAAGGACCTCGATGGGGTCTATGCCCGCTGGCCGCAGTTCCCGCTGGTCTCGATCAGCGACGACCAGCGTCGTCCGCTGGCGACCGCCAACTGGGCCGGCACCGTCCACCACGGGATGGCGTCGGACCTCTACCGCTTCCATCCCCGAAGCGACGGCTATCTCGCCTTTCTCGGCCGCATCTCGCCGGAGAAACGGCCGGACCGCGCCATCGCCATCGCCGCTCGCCTGGGCCGGCGGCTGAAGATCGCGGCGAAGATCGACGCCGCCGACCGCGCCTACTACCACGAGAAGATCGAGCCCCTGATCGCCGGCCAGCCCCTGGTCGAGTTCATCGGCGAGATCGGCGACGATGAGAAATCGGCGTTCCTGGGCGGCGCCGACGCCCTGCTGTTCCCCATCGACTGGCCCGAGCCCTTCGGCCTGGTGATGATCGAGGCCATGGCCTGCGGCACGCCGGTCGTCGCCTATGAGTGCGGCTCGGTGCCCGAGGTCATCGAAGACGGCGTGACCGGCTTCATCGTCCGCAACGAGGACCAGGCCGTCCAGGCCGTGCGCCAGGTCGATCGGCTGGACCGCGCCCGGGTGCGCGCCCGGTTCGAGACCCGCTTCTCCTCCACCGCCATGGCTCGGCGGTACCTGGCGCTTTATGATCGGCGGCGCGCCTCCGCGCCCGCGGATGCGCCCATCGCCGTCAGCGCCTGAGGACCAGCATGGACGACCTGGCGCCCGCGCCGGAAGCCGTGGTCGAACCCGGCGAGATCCACGAGCCGCGTGTCCCGCATCGCCTGCATGCGCTGAAGGACCGCGACACCTTCGTGGTCTGCGACGACTATGGCGACGTCCTGGGGGCCGGCGACGGCCTGTTCCACAACGACACCCGCATCCTGTCGTGCTTCCGCCTGTTGCTGGGGAACAAGCCGCCCAGCCTGCTCTCGGCGGCGATCTCGCAGGACAACGTGTTCTTCACCTTCCACGGTGCGAACCAGGCCCTGCCCTATCCCGGCGGCCCGGTCGGCCCACCCGGGGTCCTGCACGTCGAACGCAAGCGTTTCCTGTGGGAAGAGCGGCTCTATGAGCGGATCACCTGCACCAACTACAGCCGCGACGTGGTGATCCTGCCGCTGGCCATGGAGTTCGGCGCCGACTTCCACGACATGTTCGAGGTGCGCGGGATGAAGCGCGCGCGGCGCGGCTTCCAGCAGCGGCCGCAGCTCGACGGCCGCAGCGTGCGCTTCGTCTACGAAGGTCTCGACAAGGTCGAGCGGACCAGCATCATCGCCTTCTCCGACCCGCCGGCCCGTCTTTCCGCCGGACGCGCCGAGTTCATGTACGCCCTGCAGGCCGAAGGCCGGCTGGAGCTCTACATCGAGATCGGGGCCCATGACGGCGCCATCCCGAGCCGCGAGCGCTTCCGGGCCGCGGCTGCCCGCGCCCGCTGGGACATGCGCGCCCGCCGCCGCCACGGCGCGCGGATCAAGAGTTCGGGCCGGCTGTTCAACGACTGGCTGGAGAAGTCGCGCGCCGACCTCGCCCTGCTCACCACGCGCATGGAGACCGGCCCCTATCCCTATGCCGGCATCCCCTGGTTCTCGACCGCCTTCGGCCGCGACGCCATCATCACCGCCTGGCAGATCCTGTGGTTCGACCCATCCCTGGCCAAGGGCGTCCTGACCTATCTCGCCGCCCACCAGGCGCAGGAGATCTCCACCTTCCGCGACTCCGCGCCGGGCAAGATCATGCACGAGACCCGACGCGGCGAGATGCCCGCCCTCGGCGAGGTGCCGTTCGGCCGCTATTACGTCGGCGTCGACACCACCCCGCTGTTCGTGGCCCTGGCCGGCGCCTATGCCGAGCGCACTGGCGACCACCAGCTGATCGAGGACCTCTGGCCGGCCCTGGAAGGCGCGATGGGCTGGATCGAGCATTTCGGCGACACCAATGGCGACGGCCTGATCGACTACGCCCGTGGCGAAAAGAGCGGCCTGGCCAACCAGGGCTGGAAGGACAGCCAGGACAGCGTCTTCCACAAGGATGGCCGCTTCCCGAACGGCCCCATCGCGCTGGTCGAGGTGCAGGGCTACGCCTTCCTCGCCTACCAGGCCATGAGCCGCTTCGCCGCGCGGCGCGACGACGATGAGGCCGCGCGCCGCTGGGCCGGCCGCGCCGAGCATGTCCGCCGCGAGGTGGAGGCCCGGTTCTGGATGGACGAACACGACTATTACGGCATCGCCGTCGACGGCGCCGGTGAGCTCTGCCGGGTGAAGAGCTCCAATCCGGGCCACCTGCTGTTCGCCGGCCTGCCGTCCAAGGGCCGCGCCCGCCAGGTCGCCAACCGCCTGATGTCGGCCGCCTTCGACACCGGCTGGGGCCTGCGCACGCTCGCCGACGGCGAGGCCCGCTACAATCCGATGAGCTATCACAACGGCTCGGTCTGGCCGCACGACACCGCCCTCTGCGCCCTCGGCCTCTCGCGCTATGGCGAACGCGACGGGGTGGTCAGCCTGCTGTCCGGCCTGTTCGAGACCGCGTCCAATCTCGACATGCGGCTTCCGGAACTGTTCTGCGGCTTTCCGCGCGCGCCGGGCGAGCCGCCCGTGGCCTATCCGGTCGCCTGCCTGCCCCAGGCCTGGGCGGCCGGGGCGGTGTTCATGCTGCTGCAGGCGGTGCTGGGGATCAGCGTCGACGGCGAGCGGGGCGAGATCGAGATCTGGGACCCGCACCTGCCCATCGGCATCGACCGGCTGTGGGTCCAGGGCCTGCGGGTCGGCGAGGAGCGGGTCGACCTCTGCTTCGAGCGGCTCGGCGGCCGCGTGGCGGTGCATTGCAGCGGCGGCGGCGTGCCGATCCGCCTAAGGTAGCTCCGCCCTCCCGATTCCCCTGACCTCCCCAGCCCGGCGATGACCTCGAGCCTCGACCTCTTCCCTATCGGCAACTGCGCCGCCAGCGCCCTGATCGACCGCACCGGACGCTTCGTCTGGTCGTGCTTTCCGAGGGTCGATGGCGACCCGGCCTTCTCCGCCCTGCTGGGCGGCGACGAGGCCGAGCGCGGCTGGTGGTCGGTCGAGGTCGACGACCTCGCCTCGGTCCGCCAGACCTATCTGCGCAACACGCCCATCCTCTGCACGGAGCTGACCGACAAGTCCGGCGCGGTCGCCCAGGTGATCGACTTCGCCCCGCGCTACCGCCAGTTCGGCCGCGTCTACCGGCCCATGGCCTTCTTCCGCATCGTGCGGCCGATCTCCGGCGCGCCGCAGATCCGCATCCGCATGCGGCCGACCGCCAACTGGGGCGAGGCGCCGGCGGCCGTCACCACCGGCTCGAACCACCTGCGCTATGTGGGCGGCGAGACGACCCTTCGCCTGACCACCGACGCCCCGGTCGGCCACATCGCCGACGAGCGGCTGTTTCGTCTGGAAGAGCCTCTGGCCATGTTCCTCGGCCCCGACGAGGGGTTCGACGCCGACCTCGCCGCCACCGCCGAGCGCATGCTGCACGAGACCCAGGCCTATTGGCGCGGCTGGGTGCGCACCCTGTCGGTGCCGCTGGAATGGCAGGAGGCGGTGATCCGCGCCGCCATCACGCTGAAGCTGTGCGCCCACGAGGAGACCGGCGCCATCGTCGCGGCTCTGACCACCTCGATCCCCGAGCACGCCGAGAGCGGCCGCAACTGGGACTATCGCTACTGCTGGCTCCGCGACGCCTACTACGTGGTCCAGGCGCTGAACCGTCTGGGCGCCGCCGACATGCTGGAAAACTACTTCGTCTATCTCCGCAACCTGATCGACCGGTCCAAGGGTGGCCACGTCCAGCCGCTCTACGGCGTGGGCCTGGAGCCCGCCCTCATCGAGCGCTTCGCCGAGGCCCTGCCCGGCTATCGCGGCATGGGGCCCGTGCGGGTCGGCAACCAGGCGCACGAGCACCTGCAGCACGACGTCTACGGCCAGATCATCCTGTCCTCGGTCCAGGCCTTCTTCGACGAGCGCCTGCTGCGTCCGGCCACGGTCGAGGACTTCCGCGCCCTGGAGCCGATCGGCGAGCGGGCCTTCGCCCTGCACGACCAGCCCGACGCCAGCCTCTGGGAGTTCCGCGGCCGGGAGGCCGTGCACACCTATTCCTCGGTGATGTGCTGGGCGGCCTGCGACCGGCTGGGCAACGCCGCCGCCAAGCTCGGCCTCCTGGAGCGCGCCGATTTCTGGAACGGCCGCGCCGCCCAGGTCCGCGCCGTCATCGAGACCCGCGCCTGGAACCCGGACCTCGGCCGCTTCGCCGCCACCTTCGGGGGCGACGAGTTGGACGCCAGCCTGCTGCAGCTGGTCGACGTCCGCTTCCTGCCGCCCGACGACCCCCGCATCCAGGCGACCCTGGCGGCGGTCGAGAAGGGCCTGCGCCGCGGCCCCTACATGCTGCGCTACGCCATCCCCGACGACTTCGGCGAGCCCAAGACGGCCTTCAACATCTGCACCTTCTGGCTGATCGAGGTGCTGCACCTCTCCGGCCGCACCGACGAGGCCCGCCAGTTGTTCGAGGAGATGCTGGGCCGCCGCACGACCGCCGGCCTGCTGTCGGAGGACATCACCCTCGACGGCGCCGAACTCTGGGGCAACTACCCGCAGACCTATTCCCTGGTCGGCCTGATCAACTGCGCCCACCTCCTGTCCAGGCCCTGGTCCAGCGTCCGATAAGGGCGCGCGGGGCCAGGCCATCACCAACTTGCGAACACGCGCCTGGATCGAACAGGCGCACACAGGCGTTTGTTCGGCTCGTGGGCGAGGTAGTCATGAGCTTGGCGGCGTTGAACCCCGGCCGGGAACCCCCGGTCCTGGACCTATCGGATGCGGCCCTGTTCCTCGACCTGGACGGGACCCTGGCCCCGATCGTCTCGCGGCCTGACGAGGTCGGGCCCGATCCCCGGCGCACGGGGCTTCTGGAGCGCCTGCGTCGCGCTCTGGACGGCCGCCTGGCCATCGTCAGCGGGCGCACCCTCGGCGATCTCGACCGCATCCTCGAAGGCCGCGTTCCGGCGCTGGCCGCCGTCCACGGCCTGGCCCGCCGCGACGCTCGCGGCGAACTCGCCTCCACCCCGCCCCATCCGGGCCTGAACGCCGCCGTCGCCGGCCTGCGGGCGTTCGCGGGCGCTCACCCCGGCCTGCTGGTGGAGGACAAGGGCCTCAGCGTCGCCCTGCACTATCGCCTGGCGCCCCATCTCGCGCGCGAAGCCCGCGCGGAGACCACCCGCCTGGCCCAGGATTGCGGCCTCGTCCTGCAGCCCGGCGACATGGTCATGGAGCTGCGCACGCCCGGCGCCGGCAAGGGCGACAGCGTCCGCGCCTTCATGGCCGAGCGCCCCTTCCTGGGCGCGATCCCGGTCTTCATGGGCGACGACCTGACCGACGAGGCCGGCTTCGAGGCCGCCGACGCCCTCGGCGGCTTCGGCGTCCTGATCGGCCCGCGCCGCGACACCGTCGCCCGCTTCCGCCTGCCCGACGTCGAGGCGGCGCTGGCCTGGCTGGAGCAGGCGCGATGAGCCGGCTGATCGTCGTCTCCAACCGGGTCAACCCGCCCACCGCGCGCGGTGACGAGACCGTCGGCGGCCTGGCCATGGCCCTGTCCGCGGCGCTTCGCCAGTATTCCGGCCTCTGGTTCGGCTGGAGCGGACGCACCGCGCCGGAATTCACCGGCCAGCTCAGCCTCGAGCAGCACGACGGCGTCACCGTCGCCACCGTCGACCTCGAAGAGGCCGACCTGCAGGAATATTACAACGGCTACGCCAACAAGACGCTGTGGCCGCTGTTCCACTACCGCCAGGACCTGACGGCCTACGACCGCACCTTCGACGCGGGCTACCAGCGGGTGAACCGCCGCTTCGCCGAGACGCTCGCCCCGCTCATCCAGCCGGGCGACCTGATCTGGGTCCACGACTATCACCTGATCCCGCTCGCCCGGGAGCTGCGCCGGCTCGGGGTGACGAACCGGATCGGCTTCTTCCTGCACATCCCCTGGCCGGCCCACCAGCTGATCGTCACCCTGCCGCGCCACCGCGAACTGGTCGCGGCCCTGTTCGACTACGACCTCGTGGGCTTCCAGACCGAGGGCTTCCGCCACGCCTTCGAGGAATATGTGCTGAGCGAGGCCGACGGCAGCGTCGATCGCCCGGGCTTCCTGCGCGCCTATGGCCGCACCATGCGCGTTGAGGCCTTCCCGATCGGCATCGACGCCGCCGACTTCACCCGCATGGTCGAGAGCCCGCGCGCCCAGCACACCTATGACGTGATGGTCGCCCATACCGTCTTCCGCCGGCTGATCGTCGGTGTCGACCGGCTCGACTATTCCAAAGGCCTCGAGGAGCGCTTCCTTGGCGTCGAGCGGTTCCTGGCGAACAATCCCGACCTGCGCCGCGAGGTCCTGATGCTGCAGGTCGCGCCGCTCTCCCGCGACGCCGTCGAGGCCTATCAGGAGATCCGCGGCCGGCTCGACGCGCTGTCGGGCCGCATCAACGGCGAATATGCCGACATCGACCACAACCCGGTCCGCTACGTGAACAAGAACTACCGCCGCGACGAACTGGCCGGTCTCTACCGCGCCGCCAGCGTCGGCCTCGTCACCCCCATGCGCGACGGCATGAACCTGGTCGCCAAGGAGTTCGTCGCCGCCCAGGATCCCGACGATCCCGGCGTGCTGATCCTGTCGCGCTTCGCCGGCGCCGCCGACCAGCTGCGCGACGCCCTGCTGGTCAATCCGAACAGCCCCGACGAGATCGCCGAGGCCATCAAGCGCGCGCTGTCCATGGACCTGTTCGAGCGCAAGGCCCGCTGGCGCGCCATGTTCGAGAACGTGGTGCGCGAGGACGTCACCGCCTGGCGCGACGCCTTCGTCGCCGCCCTGCGCGACCCGGCAGGCGCCGTCGCCCCGGACGTCGAGCGCCCGCAGCCCGCCATCCTCGAGGTCGAGACCGAAACGCCCACGCGTCTCACCACGCGCAAGACGGCGACGCCGCGCCCGCCGGCGCGGCACTGAGCCTCAGTATCTTGCCCTCGCCCCCGCTTGCGGGGGAGAGGGCAAAGTCGCGCAGCTGCGTGACCTCAGTCGACGAACCGGAACCGGTTGAAGCCCTGGTCGTCGGTCGCGACCTCGATGCGGCGGCCCAGCGGGTCGCGGGCGCGGAACTGGGCGAGGGTCTCGGCGTCGCCCTCGGCCTGGTTGGCGGCGAAGCGGCGGCCGTTGGCGTCCAGCCGGCCGATCGCCACGATCACGTCGCCGTCCGGCCGCGGCACGGTGGTGTAGGTCTCCAGCATCGCCGGCCCCTCGGCCGTCTCGATCTCGAGCCCCGGCGCGTGAGCCTCGGGCGCCTTTGCGCGGCGCGCCTGCGGATTGCTCCAGTCGGCCGGATCGGTGGAATAGATCCCGGCGGAATACTTGGTCAGGAAGCCGCCATTGGCGCCCACGAACACATAGTCGCCCGGCGTGGCGCGGGCCCGCTGCACCGCCTCGGCGATGGCGTGCATGGAGTAGTTGTTCCCCGCCCCGCCGAAATAGGGCAGGCCGCCGGTCAGGGTCAGGCCGCGCGGATCGTCCGCCGCGATGCCCAGCCCCTCGATCATGTTGAACACCGCGATCGGGAAGCAGGAATAGAAGTCGAAGGCCGCCATGTCGGCGGCGCTCTTGCCCGCCAGGTCAAGGGCCAGCTTGCCCGCCGCGATCGACTGCGGACTGGCCGACAGGTCCGGCCGCTCCATCACCGTCAGCTCGTTGGCGTCGCCCTGGCCGTGCAGATAGACCAGCCGGTCCTCCGGCACGCCGAGTTCGCGCGCCTTGCCCAGCGAGGTCAGGATCACCGCCGCCGCCTGGTTCACCTGGTCCCGAGCCACCAGCATGCGGGTATAGGGATCGGCGACGATGCGATTGCGCTCGCTCACGGCCACCAGCTCGGCCGCGCTCCGCGCGGTCGGCGCCGCGGAATAGGGATTGGCGGCCGCGACCTGGGTGAACGGCTCGAACAGCGCGCCCATGGCCTGGGCGTAGCCGCCCCGATCCTGGCCCAGCCGGCCGCGGCGGGCGTTCTCGAACAGGGCGTAGGAGGGGATCGCGCCCCGCACCCGGTGCTTGCCGAGGGTGGCGGTGGTCATGCCGTCGAGGCCGTAGCCGCGGTCCTCGAGCTCGCCCTCCACCGTCTCCGACCAATCGGGCGTCTCGCCCTTGGCCGCCAGGTGGAGCACGGTCGACATGGCTTCCGACCCGACCAGCAGCACGGCCTGAGCCTCGCCGGCCGCGATGGCCGCGCAGAACTCGCCGACCAGCCGCTGCGGGCCCTGGCCGCCGGTGATCTCCAGGATCGCCCGCTTCGGGTCGGCGCCGATCCGCTTGGCGACCGAGCGCGGGAAGTTGTTCGAGGCGCCGAAGGGCGGCTTGGCCGCCGGGGTCGAGATCTCGAACTGGCGGATGCCCGCCACCACGTCGATCGCCCCGGCGAGATCGCCCCGCGCGCCCGCGTCCGCCACCGCCGCCCGCGCGGCCTCCGCGCCCAGCTCGACCGGCGAGAGCGCCCGATAGTCCGCGTCCGTGGGCCGTTCCGCCGCCTGGCCGACGCCAATGAGGACGGGTGTGCGGTCGTCGAGCATGTCGGAGTCTCCCCAAGACGCGCCTAAAAGGACTGTGCCTCGTCCCTGCCACGCCTGCCGCTAGGGCAGACCAGTCGGATTTGACCTCCGCCGGCCTGCGGCGTCCAACGCCATGGCGCAGCCGCCCGGCAGCCTTCATATTCCCGCCATGTCTGGTCCGTCCTTGAGTCGCGAACCGGCGCCGCGCGGCGCGCGACGCGCCGGACGGGTCGCCCTCGTGGCCGGCCTCGTCCTGGCGGGCGCCGCCGCCGCCCAGACCCTCAGCTCCGCCCAGAAGACCGCCGTCGACATCTTCGTCGCCCGCACCAGCCTGCCCCGCGGCTGGGTCGCCTCGATCAAACCGGGTCTGGTGGTGGCGATCCGCGACCGCGACGCGCTGGCGACCCGCAGCCCGGCCGACCGGATCCATCTGGTCGGCGAGGTGGTCGACGAGGAGGCCTCCGACCGCCTCGGCTACCGTTCCATGCGCCTGGCTGTGGAGATCAATTGCGAGACGCGGCGCGACCGGGTGGTCGAGATGGAGGTGTTCCCGAGCCCCAACCTCAAGGGCCAGGGCCAGGCGCGCGCCGTGCCCGGCGGCTGGGTCCAGCCTTCCGAGGACGCCTATATGGGCGACGTGCTGCGCACGGTCTGCAAGGCCACGCCGCGGCTCGCCCGGGAGGACGCGCCCGCGCCGACGCCCAAGCCGGCGCCCCGTCCGCTCCCCGAACCCGCCAGGCCCGCGCCGGTGGTCCTGGCCGCCGCCGCCGCGGCC
>CAMFHW010000119.1 GCA_945952175.1 uncultured Phenylobacterium sp.
CGCCTACGGCCTCGCCCGCCGGGGCATGAAAGCCACCGTGGTCCACCTGATGGACGTGCTGATGGAGCGCCAGCTCGACAGCGCCGCCGGCTACCTGCTCACCCAGGCGCTCACCGAGCGCGGCGTCGAGACCGTGTTGTCCGCCCAGTCCGAGGCGATCCTGGGCGAGGGCGGCCGGGTCTGCGGCCTGCAGCTGAAGGACGGTCGCGTCCTGCCGTGCTCGATCCTCATCATGGCGGTCGGCATCCGCCCGAACGTCGCGCTGGCCAAGGCCGCCGGCCTCGACGTCGCCCGCGGCGTGGTGGTCGACGACGCCATGCGCACGTCCGACCCCGAGATCTACGCGGTCGGCGAATGCGCCGAGCACCGGGGCGTCGCCTATGGCCTCGTCGCGCCCATCTGGGACATGTGCCGCACCCTGGCTGCGACCCTGACCGGCGATGAGGAAGCCGCCTATGCCGGCTCGTTGCTCTCGACCCGGCTGAAGGTCTCCGGCGTCGACGTCTTCTCGGCCGGCAACTTCGCCGGCGGGGACGGCTGCGAGGACATCGTGTTCCGCGACGCGGGACGCGGCGTCTACAAGCGCGTGGTGCTGGAGCACGGCAAGGTCGCCGGCGCGGTCCTGTTCGGCGATGCGGCCGACGGCGGCTGGTATTTCGACCTCATGCGCCAGGGCGCCGACGTTACCGACATCCGCGAAACCCTGATCTTCGGGCAGGCGATTACGGAGGGCCTGTCGGGCCTGGACCCTAGTTCGGCCGTTGCGGCCATGTCCGACGACCACGAGGTCTGCGGCTGCAACGGCGTCTGCAAGGGCCAGATCGTCTCGGCCATTGAAGGGCAGGGGCTCGCCACCCTCGACGCCGTGCGCGGCGTGACCAAGGCCTCGGCCTCCTGCGGCTCCTGCACCCCGCTGGTGGAGAAGCTGCTGGCGCTCACCCTCGGTGACGGCTTCCAGGCGCAGACGGGTCCGGCGCCGGTCTGCAAATGCACGCACCACGGCCACGACATGGTCCGTAAGACCATCGTCGCCGACAGCCTGAAGTCCATGCCCGCGGTCATGCAGGCCTTGGAATGGACCACGCCCGACGGCTGCGCCTCGTGCCGCCCGGCGCTCAACTACTATCTGCTGTGCGCCTGGCCGGGCGAATACCGCGACGACAAGCAGTCGCGGTTCATCAACGAGCGCGCCCACGCCAATATTCAAAAAGATGGGAGTTATTCGGTGGTGCCGCGCATGTGGGGCGGGGTCACATCGTCCGACGAACTGCGCGCCATCGCCGATGTGGTCGACAAGTTCAACATCCCGACGGTCAAGGTCACCGGCGGCCAGCGCATCGACCTGCTGGGGGTCAAGAAGGACGACCTTCCCGCCGTCTGGGCCGATCTCAACGCGGCCGGCATGGTCAGCGGCCACGCCTACGCCAAGGGCCTGCGCACGGTGAAGACCTGCGTCGGCTCCGAATGGTGCCGGTTCGGGACCCAGGACTCCACCGGTCTCGGTGTGCGGCTGGAGAAGTTCATGTGGGGCTCCTGGACCCCGGCCAAGGTCAAGCTCGGCGTGTCCGGCTGCCCGCGCAACTGCGCCGAGGCGACCTGCAAGGACGTGGGCGTGATCTGCGTCGACAGCGGCTACGAGATCCATGTCGGCGGCGCCGCGGGCCTGCATATCCGCGGGACCGAGGTGCTGACCCGCGTGGCCACCGAGGCCGAAGCCGTCTGGACCATCTGTGCGGTGGTCCAGCTCTACCGCGAACAGGGCTGGTACCTGGAGCGGATGTACAAGTGGATGGATCGGGTGGGCCTCGCCGCGATCCAGGCGGCGCTCG
This sequence comes from uncultured Phenylobacterium sp., assembly GCA_945952175.1. Taxonomy (GTDB): domain Bacteria; phylum Pseudomonadota; class Alphaproteobacteria; order Caulobacterales; family Caulobacteraceae; genus Phenylobacterium. The sequence continues at coordinate 1,830 of CAMFHW010000119.1, forward strand.
CCACCAACGACCAGCGCCGCGCCCTCTACGACCGCTTCGCCTATTCCCAGCGCTTCTCGCGCATCGACCCCTGGGCCGAGCGGGTGGCGGGCCGCCACGCCGAGGAATTCAACCCGCTCAGCCGTCGTATGGAGTTCGCCCCCGCATGAACGCGATCGTCAAAACCCCTCAGGTCGCCTGGTACGACGTGGGCGCCGTGACCGACGTCCCGCGCCGCGGCGCGCGCCGGGTGCCAACCCCGCGGGGCGACATCGCCGTGTTCCGGACCGGCGACGGCGCGCTCTTCGCCCTGATGGACGCCTGCCCGCACAAGGGTGGGCCGCTCAGCCAGGGCATCGTCCACGGCCGCTCGGTCACCTGTCCGCTGCACGGCCGGGTCGTCGACCTCGCCACCGGCGAGGGCGTCGGCGCCGACAAGGGCATGGGTTGCGCCCCGGTCGTTCCCCTGGAGGTCCGCGACGGCCGCCTGTTCCTGGGCTTGGTCGGGGGGTAGGACGGTGCCGGTATTTCGGGGACAGCTTGATTATCTCGCGTGCTCGGCCTGGGCGGCCGCGCGGCGGTGGACGGAGATAATCAACCTGTCCCCGAAATACAGCGCTGGGCATGTACATGCCTGACGGTTCCACCCCTCCGCCCTCCGTCTCCACGACCTGCCCCTATTGCGGGGTGGGTTGCGGGGTCGCGGGCCGGGCTGAGGGACGGGCCTTGGCGGTGGCGGGCGACATCGCCCATCCCGCCAACCAGGGCCGGCTCTGCTCCAAGGGTTCGGCGCTTGGTGCGACCGTCGGCCTGGAGGGGCGTCTGCTTGCGCCCATGATCGGCGACCGCGAGGCCTCCTGGGCCGAGGCGACCGCCCTGGTCGCGCGCCGCTTCGCCCAGACCATCGCCCGGCATGGGCCGGACTCGGTCGCCTTCTATGTCTCCGGCCAGCTCCTGACCGAGGACTACTACGTCGCCAACAAGCTGATGAAAGGCTTCGTCGGCTCGGGGAACATCGACACCAATTCCAGGCTCTGCATGGCTTCGGCGGTGGCCGCCCACAAGCAGGCCTTCGGCGCCGACCTCGTGCCCGGCTGCTATGAGGACCTGGAGCTCGCCGACCTGGTGGTCTTCTCCGGCCACAACGCGGCCTGGACCCATCCGGTCCTCTTCCGCCGCATGGAAGCGGCCCGGGCGCGTGGTCAGAAGCATGTGGTCATCGACCCGCGTCGCACCGACACGGCCGAGGTCGCGGACCTGCATCTGCCGCTCGCGCCCCAGACTGACGTGCGTCTGTGGAACGGTCTGCTCGCGGACCTCATCCGTCGCGGGGCCATCGACCGCGCCTATATCGCCGCCCATGTGAACGGCTTCGCCGAGGTCGCGGCCGCGCTCGCTGGGGGCGACCAGTCCGTCGCCGCCGTGGCCGCCGACTGCGGCGTGCCGGCGGCCGACCTTGAGGCCTTCTACGAGCTGTTCGCCCGCAATGAGCGCACGGTCAGCCTGTTCTCCATGGGCGCCAACCAGTCGGCCCAGGGCGTCGCCAAGGGCCTGGCCATCCTCAACGCTCACCTGGCCACCGGCCGGATCGGCAAGCCGGGCGCCGCGCCGTTCTCGATCACGGGCCAGCCCAACGCCATGGGCGGGCGCGAGACCGGCGGCATGGCCAATACGCTCGCCGGCCACATGGACTTCGCCGAGGCCGATCGCGCCCGCGTCGCCCGTTTCTGGGGCGCGCCGGCCGTGGCGCCGACCCCGGGTCTCAAGGCCATCGACCTGTTCGAGGCGGTTCGCGACGGCCGGATCAAGGCGATCTGGATCATGGCCACCAACCCGGCGGTCAGCCTTCCGAACGCCGGCCGCGTGCGCGAGGCGCTCGCCGCCTGTCCGTTCGTCGTCGTCTCCGACTGCATGGCGGAGACCGACACCATGGCCTTCGCGCATGTGAAGCTGCCGGCTCTGGCCTGGGGCGAGAAGGACGGCACGGTCACCAATTCCGAGCGCCGCATCTCGCGCCAGCGCGCCCTGTTCGCCGCGCCGGGCCAGGCGCGGGCCGACTGGCGGATCATCGCCGACGTCGCCCAGGCCATGGGCCATGGGGACGGCTTCTCCTGGCCCAGCAATCACAGCGTCTTCCGCGAATGGGCGCGCCTCACGGCCTTCGAGAACGAGGGCCGGCTGCTGAACCTGGAGGGCCTCGTCGGTCTCTCGCGCGAGGCCTATGACGCGCTGAAGCCGGTCCAATGGCCTGTGGGCCGGGACGGGCAGGGGACCGCCCGTCTCTTCACCGACGGCCGGTTCCAGACCCCCGACGGCCGCGCGAATCTGAAGCCCGTGCGCCCGGCCGGCCCGGCCAGCGCCTGCGATCCCAGCTTCCCGCTGTCGCTCAACACCGGCCGCATCCGCGATCAGTGGCACACGCTGACCCGCACCGGTCTCGCCCCCGACCTCTGGCGCCACGCCGCCGAGCCCTTCGTCGAGATCCATCCGGAGGATGCCTCCGCTTCTGGCGTCGTCGAGGGCGCGCTCACCCGCATCCGTACGGTTTCCGGAGAGGCCGTCGCCCTGGCCCGCCTGACCGACCGCCAGCGCCCCGGCGGCATTTTCATGCCCATGCACTGGACCGACGCCTATGCTTCGGCCGGTCGCGCAAACCCCCTGATCGCCTCTAATATCGACCCCGTTTCCGGCCAGCCCGAGTTCAAGCACACCCCCGCCCGGATCAGTCCCTATCGCGAGACCTGGAAGGGCTTCCTGATCGCCCGCCGTCCGGTCGAAGGTCCGAAGGACCTGATCTGGCGGCGCATTCCCCAGACCATCGGCCACCTCCACGAATTCGCCGGCCGCGGCGACGAGGCCGAGCGCGAGGCTCTGCGCCGCCTGGTTGGCCACCCGGAGGGCGAGCTCCTGACCTACGAGGATCCCGCCACCGGCGGCCGCCGCGAGGCCTGGATCCGCGACGGCCGGCTGCAGCAGGTGCTGTTCATGACCGCCACCGGCGCCCTGCCGCCGAGAGCCTGGCTCTGCGAACTCTTCGAGACCGACGAACTCCCGGCCCAGGCCCGCGCCACCTTGCTGTTCGGCCGCCCGCCGGGCCCGGTCGTCGACAAGGGACCCATGGTCTGCGCCTGCCTGAAGGTCGCCGCCCGCACCATCGACGCCGCCGCCCTGGCCGGCGCCCGCAGCGTCGAGGCGATCGGCGCGGCCACGGGCGCCGGAACCAACTGCGGCTCCTGCCGCCCCGAGATCGCCCGACGGCTCGCCGCCCTCTCCGAGGAGACCCGCAATGCAGCCTGAACCCGGTCGCGTCCTGCTGGTGGGCGCCGGCCCCGGGCCCGCCGACCTGATGACCGTCCGCGCTCTGCGCGCCGTGCAGTCGGCCGGCGCCATCCTCTACGACGCCCTGGTCGACCCCGAGATCCTCGACCTCGCGCCGGCCGGCTGTCTGCGCCTGCAGACCGGCAAGCGCGCCGGCCGGACCAGCATGAAGCAGGACACCATCAACCGCCTGATGCTCCGCCTGGCCCGCCGTGGCTTGAAGGTGGTGCGGCTGAAAGGCGGCGACCCTTCGGTCTTCGGCCGGGTCGGGGAGGAGCAGGCTTTCCTGGAGGCCCAGGGCGTGGCGACCGAGATCGTGCCGGGCGTCACCGCCGCCAGCGCCGCCGCCGCCCAGTTCGGCTTCCCGCTTACCCATCGCGGCGAGGCCCGCCGGCTGCTGGTCGCCACGGCCACGGTCGGGGAGGGCGCGCTGGCGGAGAGCGGCTGGACCGCCGCCGCCGATCCGGAGACCACGCTCGCCCTCTATATGGGCCGCGACCAACTCGGCGTGGTCGCCACGCGCCTGATCGCCGAGGGTCGTCCGGCCTCCACGCCAGCCCTGGCGGTCGAAAACGCTGGCCGCCCCGATGCCCGTCCGATCCCCGCCACCCTGGCGAACCTTGCCGACATGGTTTCGGCCGCCGCGCCCCGCGGCCCGGTCGTCGTGATCGTCGGCGAGGTGACCGCCCGCGCCGCTGTCGCGATCCAACCCCAGCAGGAAGCCCGCCAGGCATGACCCACGATCATCTCTTCGCCTTCGAGGACGACTTCGTCGCGACGCTGCGCTGCATCCCCATGGCGGTGCGTCTGAAGCTCGACCGGGTCGCCATCAAGCTCACCCTGCGCCAGTGGAGCCGCTTCACCCAGGCTGACCGGCGTGAACTGCTGGAGGCGGCTTGCGACACCCCCACCGAGGTCCGGGCCTATCACGACCACCTGGTCACCCTGGTCGAGGCCCGCGCCCGGGAAGCCGCGCGGCCCCTCGCCGATCCGCCGGCGCCGGCCTGGGAGGATGTCGATCGCCTGCCGCCCGCCGTCGCCGCCTTCGCCCCGACCGTCGGCCTGGCGCCACCGCGGCCCGACCAGTGGCGCGCGCTCACCGATCTGCAGCGCTTCGCCCTGATCAAGCTCAGCCGCGACAACCACGACAACGTCAACTTCGCCCCGGCGATGCGCGAGTTCGGCTTGGCCCGCGTGCGATAGCAAACGGCCCCGCGAACAAAGTTCCTGGCCCCGGGCGCGCTCAGTCTTCGAACTGACCTAAGGCGCAATCTCCGGGGGAGCCGATGCTGCGCAGCTCGATCGTTCAATCCATCCGTCCGTCCGTCTCGCTGCGGACGACGCTTGCCTGCGGCGCGGCCTGGCTGGCCGTCGCCGCGCCCGCCGGCGCGGCCCTGGCCCAGCAGGCCACCGTCGAGGAGGTGGTCGTCACGGCGCCGAACTACGTGCCCTCGACCAATCTCGGCGCGACCAAGGTCGCCATCCCGCTGGTCGAGACCCCTCAGGCGGTCTCGGTGATCACCCGCGACCAGATCGACGTGCTGAACGTCCAGAACCTCCAGCAGGCGGTGCGCTATTCGTCCGGCGTGGTCGGCGAGAACTTCGGGCCCGACGAGCGCTACGACTGGCTGACCCTGCGCGGCTTCTCGCCGGTCGAATACATCGACGGCCTGCAGGCGCCCGTGGGCTCGGTGCCGAACGTCGGCCTCGACCTCTGGGGCGCGGAATCGGTCGAGGTGCTGAAGGGCCCCTCCGGCGTGCTCTACGGCCAGACCCCGCCCGGCGGGATCGTCAACATCACCCTGCGCCGCCCGCAGAAAGACCTGCACGGCGAATTCCAGGCCCAGCTCGGCAACTTCGACAGCCGCCAGGCCGCCGGCGACATCACCGGCTCGCTCTATGGCGACGGCACGGTCGAGGGCCGCCTGACCGCCCTGTGGCGCGAGCGCGAGACCCAGGTCAGCGGCACTCATTCGCGCCGGCTCTACCTGGCGCCGGCGGTGACCTGGAACGCGACCGAGAACACCCAGCTCACCCTGCTGGCCTACTACCAGAAGGACCATGCGACCGGCGGTGACGGCGGCTTCCTGCCCGCGGCCGGCACCCTGCTGGCCAACCCGCTGGGCTCCATCCCGGTCAGCCTCAATGTCGGAGAGCCGGGCTACAACCTGTTCGAACGCGAACAGTACGGCCTGGGCTACGAGTACAGCCACAAGATCAACGACTGGATCACCTTCAAACAAAACTTCAAGTGGTCGCGGCAGAACGAGAATTTCGTCTCGATCTACGGCACGGGCCTGCAGGCCGACAACCGCACCCTCAACCGCTCGAACTTCATCTTCCCGGAGAACATCACCTCCACCGCCGTTGACACCCGCCTCGAGATCAAGGGCGCGACCGGTCCGTTGGAGCATCTGGTGCTGGTCGGGGTCGACTATCGGCGGCTGAGCAACCACACCGACTTCCTGTTCGGCTCGGCGCCCACGCTCGACATCTTCGCGCCGGTCTATGGCAAGCCGATCCCCGCGCCGTTCTTCGTGCTGAAGGACTACATCCACCAGAATTCGAAACAGACCGGCGCCTACGCTCAGGACTTCATCAGCGCCGGCAAGTGGCGGGTGACGCTCAGCGCGCGCGAGGACTGGCTGGAAGGCGCGATCAGCGACGACGCCTTCACCTGGAGAGCCGGGGTCAACTATCTGTTCGACAACGGCTTCGCGCCCTACGTCTCCTATTCCACCTCGTTCCTGCCCACCGGCGGCGCCGACTTTGGCGGCCACGCCTTCGTGCCCAGCACCGGCAAGCAGTTCGAGGCGGGGATCAAATACGAGGCCCGGCGCCTGCCGCGCGACATCAAGATCTTCGGCTCGGCCACGATCTACGACCTCGTTCAGGAGCACGTGCTGACCAACGACCCGGCGCATGCTTTCTTCAACGTCCAGACGGGCGAGGTCGAGGTGAAGGGGCTGGAGCTGGAAGGCGTCGCCCGCCTGCACGAGCGGCTGAGCCTCAACGCCTCCTACAGCTACACCGACAGCGAGGTGACCAAGTCGAACGGCGCGGATCTGCACAAGGACCTGCCGATCGTGCCTCGGCACAAGGCCTCGGCGCTGGCCGACTACACCTTCCAGGATGGACTGCTGGCCGGCTTCGGCGGCGGCCTGGGCGTGCGCTATCTGGGCTCCGTCTGGGGTGACGCTGGCAACACGCTGAAGAGCAAGCCCGAGACCTTGTTCGACCTGATCGCCCACTACGACAAGGACGATTGGCGCGTGGCCCTCAACGTCAGCAACCTGTCGGATAAGGTCTATGTCCAGCGCTGCTCGGATCTCGCCACCTGCTTTTACAGCTCGCGGCGAACGGTGATCCTCACGCTCGGCCGGAAGTGGTGAGCCCACGGGGCTTTGCGTGCGAGGCAGCCATGGGTGAGGCCGACAGCCGTGTAGAGGCTGGGGTGGCGATGTTCGTCACCCAGGTCATGAGCGATTTCGCCAGCGGCGCCGGAGCCGGCCGTCTGAGCTTCCCGGAGCAGCGGGCGCTTTCCGAGCGGGTCCGCGCCCCGTGGCGGGCCGGCGGGCCGGACATGGCCCGGCAGCGCGAGCACTTCGCCAAGACCGCCGCCGGGCGCGTGCGACTGAGGTTCCTCGATCCGGTGGGCGATCCCGGCCTGCGTCCGGCGCTGGTCTATCTGCATGGCGGCGGGTTCACGACCTTCAGCCTGGACACTCACGATCGGCTGATGCGCGAATACGCCGCCCGCAGCGGCGCCATCGTCATCGGGGTCGACTACTCGCTGTCGCCGGAGGCCCGGTTTCCCCAGGCGCTGAACGAGGTGGCCGGCGTGGTGGCCTGGCTGGCGGAGGAGGGCGCACGCCTTGGCGTCGACGCGGATCGCCTCGCGCTCGGCGGGGACTCGGCCGGCGCCAACCTGGCCGTCTCCTCCTGCCTCAAACTGAAGGCGCAAGGGCAAGCCGGGGGCGTTCGCGGCCTCCTGCTGAACTACGGCTTCTTCGACGCCGACCTCTCGACGCCGTCGCAGCGGCGCTACGGCGAGCCGGGGGCCTTCCTGTCGAGCGAGGAGCTGGACGGCTACCTCATCAACTATCTGGGGGAGGGCGATCCGCGAACCGATCCGCTGGCCTTGCCGATCCTGGCCAACCTCTCGGACCTGCCGCCGTCCTTCCATGTCATCGCCGAGTGCGATCCGCTCTGCGACGGCGACCTGTTGATGGCCGAGCGCATGGCCCGCGCCGGCAACCGGGTCAGCCAGACCGTCTATGGCGGAGCGACCCACAGCTTCCTGGAAGCCGTTTCGGTCTCGCCGCTCGCCGAGCGTGCGCTGCGCGAAAGCGCCGACTGGCTTGGCGACGTCCTCTTCCCACCCGCCGCCTGAGGGTCGATCCCATGTCGCCGCCCGCCCGCCGCCAATCGATCTTCGTCCGCAAGTCGATCGACCAGATCCGCGCGGACTCGGGCCACCAGGCGCTGAAGCGCACCCTGGGGCCAGGTCACCTGCTGCTGCTGGGCGTGGGTTCGATCATCGGCGCCGGGATCTATGTGATGACCGGCGCGGCGGCGGCCCACTTCGCCGGGCCCGCGGTGCTGATCTCGTGCGTGATCGTCGGCGCCGCCTGCGTCTTCACCGGGCTCTGCTATGCGGAGCTGTCCTCGATGATGCCGGTCACCGGTTCG
>CAMFHW010000120.1 GCA_945952175.1 uncultured Phenylobacterium sp.
GTGATCCTGTTCACCACCGGCCGCGGCACGCCGCTCGGCTTCCCGGCCCCCACCCTGAAGATCGCCACCAATTCCAGCCTGGCCCAGCGCAAGCCGCGCTGGATCGACTTCGACGCCGGCCGCATCGCCGCCGGCCAACCGATGGACGACGCGGCCGAAGCCCTGATGGACCTGGTCATCGCCACGGCCTCGGGCCAGGCCACCCGCGCCGAGGACAATGGCGAGCACGAAATCGCGCTCTGGAAGCGAGGTGTGACGCTCTAGGTCCCTTTTGCTTTCTGGGACGAGTCCAACACCTCCGGCCGCTTCGGCGTCATGTCGCTGAGGTTCCAGTCGGCCTCGTTGAACGGGCGGCTGGTCGGCTTCTGGTGCGGGTAGCCGTGGATGGCCTGCTCGCTGTCGACGATCGTGCCCCGGCCCTCGGCGACGTCGGCCAGCAGGCGCACGTCGTCATAGTCGCGATCCCAGGGCCGTGCGCCGGCGTTCATCAGCACCGACTTCTGCACGTCGGTCGCCGGCATCGGCTTCAGGCCGGCCGGCCAGATCGGCGGCTCCTTGGTCTCGATGATCTTCGCCGGCCCGGTCGTGTAGCGGCCGAGCTGCGGGATCGGCCGGCCGATGCGGTCCACCGCGATGTTGTCGCGGCCGTAGTATTCGACGTCCCCGTCGCCGCCGAGCTCGAAGAAGGCTACCTGGTCGGGCGTCGAGATGCCGGCGCGCATGGCGTTACCGACGGCGACGATCTTGCCGGTCTGATACGGATGGTCGCCCCACTCGTTGGCCTGCAGGTTGTAGTGCAGCACCCGCTGGCCGGGATCGAAGATCAGGTTGTTGGCCATCACCGCCTGGACGCCACCCTTGAACAGCGCGTTGCGCTCGTAATTGTGAGCGTAGAGGTTGCCGACGATCAGCAGCTCCGAGGCGTTGTCGTGGATCAGGCTGCCCTTGGAGTGCTCGATCTTGAAATGGGTCGCATAGGCCAGACCTTCGCCGACGATGTTGTTGGAATAGGTGATCCGATGCGAGGTCGCCGCGCGCCAGTCATCCGGCGTCTTGCCCACGAAACGCAGGCCCGAGATCGACAGGTTCTCGTCCGTCGCCCAGGTGAAGGTGCAATGGTCGACGATGACGTTATAGGCGCCGCTGACCGTCGAGAACGCGTCCTCCTCCCAGCCGCTCTTCTTCGGCTCGCCGGCCTCGCCCGGCCGGATCCGGATGTGCTGCATGACGACGTCGTGGGCCGCTACATCCATCCCGCCGCGGATCAGGGTGACCCCTGGTGACGGTGCGGTTTGGCCAGCGATGGTGACGAAGGGCTCGGTGACCTTGATCGTCTTGCGGTCGAGGTCGATGACGCCGCCGACCTCGAACACGATAATCCGCGGCCCCTTGGCCTCCAGGGCCTCGCGGAACGAGCCCGGGCCTTCGGAGGCCAGGGTGGTCACGCGGATGATCCGCCCGCTGCGGCCGCCCGGCGTGGTCGCCGCCCAACCCTGCGCGCCCGGAAAGGCCAGGACCGGTTTGGCAGTTGCAGGCGCGGGCGCCGAATGGGCCATGCCGAGGCCGATCGCGGCCGACAGAGCCGCCGAGGCGGCGAACAATCCAAGCTTGCGCATCTTGAGCCCTCACTCCCGCTGACGCCCCTATGCGCCGATGGCGACATGTTCGCCAGCCGTGTCGATTGGGGCTTGATTTGAAAATGACACCGGTTTCCTTTACACACAACAGCGCCGTTCGATGCGGCGAAAACGGGAGGGAAATCGCGGGTGGGCGTTCCAGCGGGCAAGAGTGACGAGGGCCTGAGGGTGGCCGAACGATTCGTCCGCGCGCGCCGCGCCGCCGAAGCCCTGCCGATTTTCCCGGGCCCGCTGCCGCAGGATCTGGCCGCCGCCTATCGCATCCAGGACGCGGCGATCCCGCTCTGGCCCGAGGCGGTGGTGGGCTGGAAGGTGGGCCGCATTCCGCCTGAGCATGAGGCCAAGCTGGGCGCCGCCCGCCTGTGCGGGCCGGTGTTCGCGGGCGGCCTGTGGCACGTGCAGCCGGGCGACGACACGCCGTTCCCCGTGTTCGAGGGCGGGTTCGCCGCCATCGAGGCGGAGTATGTGGCCCGGATCAGCCATGACGCGCCCGCCGACAAGATCGAGTGGACTTCCGAAGAAGCGGCGGAGCTGATCGGCGCGATGCACATCGGCATGGAGCCGGCGGGCAGCCCCTTCCCCGACATCAACGTGATCGGCCCCCTGGCCGTGGTGTCCGACTTCGGCAACAACGCCGGCCTGATGGTGGGGGTGGAGATCGTCGGCTGGCGCGAGATGGCGCTGGAGGCGATGCACTGCCAGACCGTCATCCAGGACGAGGTCGTGGGCCACGGTGGCGCTTTCGTTCTGCCCGGCGGACCGATCGAGTCGGTGCGCTTCCTGGCCGAGAACCTGGCGCGCCGCGGGCGACCGCTGAGGGCCGGCATGTACATCTGCACCGGCGCCGCCGCCGGCATCCATGACATCGCCTCCGGCCAATCGGGCGCCGTGCGCTTCGACGGCCAGGGCGAAATCCGCTGCCACGCCTATCCCGCCCTGCCAGCGCCGGACGGCTAGGCGGCCAAGACAAGGCGCGACGCTAGGCGACGGCGGCGCGCGACGGCAAAGTCGCCACGGGAAGGACAAGATGACCACCGCCGCTCACAGCTCGCCAGCCGCCGCCGCATCAGACGTGCGCGTGGGACGCTATCGCTGGGCGATCGTGGCCCTGCTCTTCGGCGCCTCGGTGATCAACTATATCGACCGACAGATCCTGGGCGTGCTGAAGCCGACCCTGGCTCCCGAGTTCGGCTGGACCGAGACCGACTACGCCAACATCATCTTCTGGTTCCAGGCCGCCTACGCAGCGTCCTACCTACTGTTCGGCCGGTTCGTGGATCGGGTCGGCGCGCGGATCGGCTATGGGGCGGCCTTCCTGATATGGACGATCGCCCATACCGCCCACGCCCTGGTGACCGGGCTCGGCGGCTTCTTCGCGGTTCGCGTGGGCCTAGGCGTCGGCGAGGGCGGCAACTTCCCGGCGGGCCTCAAGGCGATCGCCGAATGGTTCCCCAAGCGCGAGCGCGCCTTCGCCATCGGTCTGTTCAATTCCGGCTCCAACATCGGGGCGATCGTCACGCCGATGATCGTGCCGATGATCACCCTGGCCTGGGGCTGGCGCGCCGCCTTCGTGATCACGGGCGTCCTGTCGCTGCTGTGGCTGGTGGCGTGGTTCGCGATCTACCGCCGGCCGCAGGAGCACCCGAAGGTCGGCGCGGCCGAGCTCGCCCTGATCCAGAGCGACGGGCCGGAGCAGGCGACGCCCATCCCCTGGGGCCGGCTCGTGCCCGTGCGCGAGACCTGGGCCTATTCGCTGGGCAAGTTCCTGATCGACCCGATCTGGTGGATGTACCTGTTCTGGCTGCCGGACTTCTTCGCCAAGCGCTACCACCGGGACCTCACGACCGTCGGCCCGCCCCTGGTGGTGGTCTATCTGCTGTCCGACGTCGGCTCGATCGCCGGCGGCTGGATGTCGTCGGCCCTGATGCGCCGCGGCGTCAGCGTGAACGTGGCGCGCAAAGCGACCATGCTGGTCTGCGCCCTGCTGGTCCTGCCGATCATCACGGCACAGAGCATCGACAATCTGTGGCTGGCCGTGGGCGTCGTGGGTCTTGCAGCGGCCGCGCACCAGGGCTTCTCCGCCAATCTCTACGCCCTGCCCTCCGACGTCTTCCCGCAACGGGCCGTCGGCTCGGTGGTTGGCATCGGCGGCATGATCGGCGCGGTCGGCGGGATGATCTTCTCGAAGTACATCGGCGGCGTGCTGGAGAGCATCGGCACCTATGCCCCGATCTTCTTCATCGCCGGCTTCGCCTATCTGGCCGCACTGCTGGCGGTGCAGGTCTTCTCGCCGAGGCTGGCCTTAGCCAAGGTCGACTAGGCCGCGCTGGCCGCCCGGCGCGGCAGTTCGGCCAGGATCGACTGGGCGGCCTCAGCCGCCTGCAGGCGGATGTCGGGCACCGAAGTCATCTCCCAGACGGCCCCGCGGGTGAGCGGCCCCACCACGTAGAAGCCACGGGTCACGCCGCCGTCGACGCTCAGCGGCCGCGCACGGTCGTCGACGTCCAGGCCCAGCCGCAGCGGATCGGGCCGGATGAGGCCTTGGGCGGTCAGGTTCGCCAGCAGCGGATCGGCCGCCTGGGCGAGATCGCCCGCGAAGCCCATGCAGTTGACCACCGCCTCGACCTTCAGGCGGCGCGGGACCTGCCCGCCGCGCGGCCGCCAGGCGACCTCGACACCGTCGCGCGCCAGGGCCAGGTCGACGACCTCACCCGCACGGACCATCAGGTCGCGCGCCCGTATGGCGACGGCGATCTGCCGCGCGACGCTGGGCGACAGGCGGTGGCGGTGCACATCCCACCAGGGGCGCAGATGACGCAGGAAGGCGCGACGTTCCACCGGAGTCCAGCCGCGCCAGACGGCGGCGACGTGCGGGCGCAGATCGTCCACCGCCTCGCGCCAGTCGCTCGGACCAGCCGTCCGGCGTAGCTGGCGCAGCAGGTCGAGCGGCGAACCCTGGGGCCGCGGGATCGGCGGCCGGATGGTCACCGGCGCGTGGGGACGTGGGGTCAGGCCGCGGCGCGAGATCGCCCACACCCGCCGCTGCGGACCGGCCAGGCCGATCGCGACATCGGCCATGGTCAGGCCTGAGCCGAGCAGCAGCACGTCACCGACATCGGCCGGCAGGAGGCCACTCCAGGGATCAGCCACATAGCGCGCCGAGGCGAGCAGTTCCGGACTGGCGCCGGCGGGCGGCGGCGGACGCAGCACGCCAGCGGCGAGCACCACCGCCTCCACGGCGAGGTCCCGTCCGAGGCCAAGCTTCACCCGCCAGCCGCCAGGGGTCGGCTTCAGGTCGACCGCCTCGTCCTGCTCCAGCAGCAACCGGTCGGCCCCCGCCGTCTCCAGCGCCTTGCGCAGGAGGTCCTGGAGGTAATCGCCGTAGACACCGCGGGTGACGAAGCCGCCGTGGGCGCTCCACCCGCCGCGGCTGGCCAGCCAGTCGGTGAAGTGGTCGGGCTGGTCCGGGAAGGCGCTCATATTGGCCACCCGCACGTTCAGCAGGTGGTCGGGATTGCCGGTGGCGTAGGCGGCGCCGCGACCGAAGGCGCCGGATCGCTCGATCAACCGCGCGCGCGGCCCCTCCGGATCGGCCACGAGGTGCAGGGCGGTGAGCAGGCCCGAAAACCCCGCGCCCACGATGGCGACGGTTGGACGATCGGCCATGGCGCACTCCTGCAACTGACTCGATCTAATTCCTATCAGATTTGTGGGATATTGGAGCCGAGAAATTCTCCCCACCGTTTGAGATCGATTGGAGCGAGGTTGGATTCACGGTAAGTTGACGCCTGCGTCATGAATTATGCAGCGCGGGACCAGCGGCGATGCGGCGCGGGTTCGTTGGATTGAAGCATTTCACCGGGGCGGCGTGATCGGCGGCCCGTCCGAAGGAGGCATGGACGCCATGAGCGACGGCAATATCGACCTGACCAAGGATCACCGCGCCAAGGCCTATTCCATGCCCCTGGCCGAGATCAATCCGGCCCAGCCGGCCCTGTTCCAGGCCGACGCCATGTGGCCCTATTTCGAGCGGCTGCGGAAGGAAGACCCGGTCCATCACACGACCGAGCACGAGTTCGGGCCATACTGGTCGATCACCAAGTACAACGACATCATGGCCGTGGACACGAACCACGGCGTGTTCTCGTCGGAAGGCGGCATCACCATCGCGAACCAGGCGGGCGGCGCGGGCCCCCTGCCGATGTTCATCGCCATGGACCCGCCCAAGCACGACATCCAGCGCAAGACGGTCAGCCCGGCGGTGTCGCCGATGAACCTGGCGGTGCTGGAGCCGCTGATCCGCGAGCGCGCCGGCAAGATCCTGGACGGCCTGCCGATCGGCGAGGAGTTCGACTGGGTCGACAAGGTGTCGATGGAACTGACGGCGATGACGCTCGCCACCCTGTTCGACGTGCCGCAGCAGGACCGCCGCAAGCTGACCTACTGGTCGGACGTGGTGACCGCGGCGCCGGGCCAGGGGCTGATCGACAGCATCGAAGAGAAGATGCAGATCTTCGTCGAGTACCACGCTTACTTCACCGATCTCTGGAACCAGCGGGTCAACGCCGAGCCCAAGGGCGACCTGATCTCGATGCTGGCGCATGGCGAGGCCACGCGGAACATGGAGCCGCGCGAGTATTTCGGGAACATCGTGCTGCTGACGGTGGGCGGCAACGACACCACCCGCAACACCATCTCCGGCTCGGTGCTGGCGCTGAACCAGAACCCCGACCAGTACAAGAAGCTGCGCGAGAACCCGGGCCTGATCCCGTCGATGGTCTCCGAGACCATCCGCTGGCAGACGCCGCTCGCGCACATGCGCCGCATCGCGCTGCAGGACTACGAAATCGGCGGCAAGACCATCCGCAAAGGCGACAAGGTGATCATGTGGTACGTCTCGGGCAACCGCGACGACGAGGTGATCGAGAACCCGAACGCCTACATCATCGACCGCGAGCGTCCCCGTCAGCACCTGTCCTTCGGTTTCGGCATCCACCGCTGCGTGGGCAACCGCCTGGCCGAACTGCAGCTGCGGGTGATCTGGGAAGAGATCCTCAAGCGCTACCCGACGATCCAGGTGGTCGAGGAGCCCAAGCGGGTCTATTCCAGTTTCGTGAAGGGCTATGAACGGATGAAGGTGGTCATCCCGGCCCGCATCTGAGGCCTTGGACACGACCGCAGGACGCTCCTCCCCCGCCGCCGGCGAGCGCTTCGAGGCGCTGGACAGCTGGCGCGGGATCTGCGCCCTGGCGGTCGTCCTGTTCCACCTGAACGCGGCGACGCATTTCCACACCTGGCTGAACAACGGCTACATCGCCGTCGACTTCTTCTTCGTGCTATCCGGCTTCGTGATCGCCAGCGCCTATCAGGAGCGCGTCGAGCGGACGGCGGACTTCGGGCGCTTCGTGGTGCGACGGCTGGGGCGGCTCTATCCCCTGCATGTGGCGGTGCTGGGCGTGTACCTGCTGCTGGAGTTCCAGCGGGCCCACCAGCATCCGGGCGTCGGCTTCACCGGCGAACGCACCCTGCCCGCCTTCTTCGTCGACCTCGCTCTGGCCCAGGGCTTCAACGGCTACGACCTGACCTGGAACATGCCGGCCTGGTCGATCAGCGTGGAGCTGTGGACCAATGTGGGCTTCGCGGCCCTGGCGCTCTGGGCCGGTCGCCGGCTGCCCTGGGTGTCCGGCCTGGTGGTGCTGGCCTTGGGCGCCGTCGTCGCCTGGAAGGGGGCGCGGTTCGGCGCGATCTCGGAGGCCGAGACCCAGATCCTCAAGGACTCCCTGCAGTGCGTGATGGAGTTCTTCCTGGGCGTCCTGGCGCTGAACCTGTTCCGCTGGGCGCAGCGACAGGGCTGGCGGCCGTGGGGGGCGCTGGAGTGGCTGGCCCTGCCCGCCGCGGCGGCCACTTTCGCGTTCGCCCCCTGGATGGCGGGGTTCAGTTCGGCGGCCGTCTTCACCACCGTGGTGCTGCTGTTCGCCTTCGAGGCCGGCCCCGTGTCGCGAGCCCTGAAGCATCGTTTCCCGCTGATGCTGGGAACCACGTCCTATTCGATCTACCTGACCCACTCGCTCTACACGCTGGGCGCCTTCCACCTGGTCGGCTTCATCGGCCGCAGCCTGAAGACGGAGTGGCTGATCTATGACGAGGGCCGCGACCTCCTAGTGCTGGGCGGACCATGGGCGATGGACCTCGTGGCGCTGGCCTGCCTGGCGGTGACGGTCCTGAGCTCGATCGCCACCTATCGCTGGATCGAGGATCCGGCGCGGCGCATGGTCAATCGCTGGTCCAACCGCATCGGCGCATCCTCGCCGGCGCAAGCTGAGAGGGTCGCCGGATGAGCGCGCAGGACGAGGTCGGGGCGGTGGTGGACGCCATGTACGCCATGATCTCCGGGCCGAAGGGGCCGCGGGACTGGTCGACCCAGAAGGACGTGTTCACGCCCGACGCGCGCCAGATGCGGACCGGCGTCGACGCCGAGGGCAAGGCCTGGATCAAGGCCATGAGCCCGGGCGACTACGCCCGCGACGTCGCCGCCTTCTTCGAGGCCAACGACTTCTTCGAGGTGGAGATCGACCGGCGCATCGACGTGCTGGGCAACATGGCCCAGGTCTGGAGCCTATACGAGGCCCGCACCGCGCCCGACGACGCCACCCCGGAACGGCGCGGCGTCAACTCGATCCAGCTCTATCGCGACCCCGACCTGGGTTGGCGGATCGTCTCGATGATCTGGGACAACGAGCGGCCGGGCGTGACCGTCGCGCCGTTCTAGTGGAGGTTGCGCCGGAACAGGGCCAGCACACGTTGCCAGTGCCGTTCGGCCGAAGCCTTGTCGTAGGCGGGGCGCTGGGGAAAGGCGAAGCCGTGATGGACCGCGGGATAGAGCTCGACCTCGGCCTCGATCCCGTCGGCCTTCAGCGAGGCGTCGAGGGCTTCGACCATCTCCATCGGCGCCCACTGGTCGATCTCGGCGCAGGCGAAATAGAGCTCGCCTTTGGCCTTGCGGGCCATCACGTGCGGGCTGTCCGGCTTGTCGGTGACGAGGAAGGTCCCGTAGATCGACGCCGAAGCGGCGATCCGGTCAGGCCGATGGGCCGCCGCGTTGATCGAGAACTGGCCGCTCATGCAGTAGCCGACCGTGCCGACCTTGCCCTTGGAGGCGGCGGCATCGCGGTCGGCGAAGGCCAGCAGCGCGTCGGTGTCGCGCATGATCATCGGGATCGTGAGCGAGTACATCAGGTCGAACATCTTCTTGCGGCTCGGATGGTCCGGGTCGGGCGACAGCGGCCCGAGTTCCATCTCGCCGGAGCGGTAGTAGAGGTTCGGCAGCATCACGTAGTAGCCGGACGAGGCGAACCGGCGCGCCATGTCGCGCAGTTCCTCGCGGATCGCCGGCGCGTCCATGTAGAAGATCACCACAGGATGCGGGCCGTCGCGGTCCGGATGGACGATGAAGGTGGTGGCAGCGCCGTCCTTGGTGGGGATTTCGACCGTCTGTTCGATCATGGGTGCGTCCCTAGGGCATGAGCAGGCAGGACCGCGCCAGGGAGACGCGGGTCAGTTCGCGGCGGCGCAGGAACACCGCCATGGCGTCGGATGTCGGGTCGCGGCTGACCTGCCATTCGCCAAGGTCGCGGTAGCCGGTCATCAGCAGCAGGCGGCGTGCGCCCTCGGCCCGGTCGGCGGCGCTCTCCTCGGCCAGGAACAGGCCGTAGATCTTCGTCTCGAAGCGGCCCTCGAACTTTGGCCAGGCTTCGCCGGACAGGCGGACGAACTCGTCCACCGCATCGCCGTCGATCGTGAACCAGTTGTGGACATAGATCCCACCGGCCGGCGGGACGGCGCCGTCCGTCGGGCGCAGGGTCGGGCTGAGCCGATGGCGCTCGCCCTCGATCACGCCCGGGGCCTTCAGAACTTCGGCCCCGTCGCCGCCTGCGGGGCGCAGGACCAACAGGGTGTTCGAGGCGAAGCCCAGCAGAGGCGAGAACACCGCCGTGGGCGATGGCGAGAGGCCGCGGACGTGGTCGCAGACGTCCCGCTGGGCGGCCCGCTCGCGGCCGAGGGTCAGCTGGAAGTAGTCGTAATCCAAGACCCTGGCCTCAGAAGTTCGCGCGGCTGCTGATCGCGCCGTCGACCACCATGTTGCTGTCTCTTATACACATCTCCGAGCCCAC
>CAMFHW010000121.1 GCA_945952175.1 uncultured Phenylobacterium sp.
GGCGTTCTGGCGGGGAAAGAGGGCGTACAGCCGGTTCAGCGTGCGCCCGAGGGTGGACTTGCCGCAGCCCGAGGGGCCGATCAGGGCCGTCACCTGGTTGCGGGCGAACGGGATCGAGACCGACTTCAGGGCGTGCGAGCCGCCATAGTAGAAGTCGAGGTTCTTGACGTTCACCTTGACGAGCGACGGATCGATCGTCGCGACGCTCGTCTCGAATTCGTGGGCGGTATTGTTCATGAGCGGTTTTGCTCCCGGGTCACGAAGCGCGCGATGATGGTGACGCTCAGCACGGTGATGGCGATCAGCAGGGCGCCGACCCAGGCCAGTCGCTGCCAGTCGTCATAGGGGCTGAGCGCGTACTGGAAGATCACCACCGGCAGGTTCGCCATGGGCTTGGTGGGGTTGAGTTCGAAGAACTGGTTGTTGAGCGCGGTGAACAGCAGGGGCGCCGTCTCGCCGGTGATGCGGGCGAAGGCCAGCAGGGCGCCGGTCAGGATGCCGCCCCGCGCCGAGCGCCACAGGATCTCGCGGATCACCAGGGCCAGCGGCGCGCCGAGGCCCACGCCCGATTCCCGCAGCAGCGAGGGCTGCAGGGCGAGCACGTCCTCGGTGGTCCGCGTGATCACCGGCGCCGCCAGCAGGGCCAGCGCCACCGCCCCGGCCAGGGCGGAGAAGGTGTGGAAGGGCGCGACCAGCATCTCGTAGACGAACAGGCCGACCAAGATCGACGGCGCCGAGAGCAGCACGTCGTTCAGGAAGCGCACCACCGAGCCGTAGCGCGAGTTCTGGCCGAACTCTGCGAGCCAGGTCCCGGCCAGGACGCCGATCACCACCGCCAGGATCATGCCCAGCGTGCACATCATCACCGAGCCGATGATGGCGTTGGCGAGGCCGCCCTTGGAGTGCGGGGCCGGCGTGGCCTGGGTGAAGACGGCGAGGTTGAAGCCGCCGGCGCCCTTGCTGATCAGCGTCCACAGGATGGCGGCGAGCGCGATCAGGGCCAGGCCCGTCACCACCACGCAGAAGCCGGTGAAGACGGCGTTGGTCACCTTGCGCCGAAGCATCAGGGTCGAGGAGGCGGTGCTCATGCCTTGTCCCCTTGGTGGCCCAGCAGCAGGCGCGCCAGCGCCAGAACCGCGAAGGTGATCACGAACAGCACCAGGCCCAGCGCGATCAGCGCGGCCAGGTGGACGTCGCTGGTCGCCTCGGTGAACTCGTTGGCGATGGTCGAGGCGATGGTCGAGCCCGACGCAAACAGCGAGGTCGGGAAGTCGTGCGAATTGCCGATGATGAAGGTGACGGCCATGGTCTCGCCGAGCGCGCGACCCAGGCCCAGCATCACCGCCCCGATCGCGCCACGGCGCACATAGGGCAGGGTGACCTTCATCACCACCTCGCTGGTGGTGGAGCCGAGGCCATAGGCGCTCTCGCGCACCGCGGGCGGCACGGTCATGAGCAGGTCGCGCAGGGTGGCGGCCATGAACGGCAGGATCATGATCGCCAGGATGATCGAGGCGGCCAGGATGCCCGAGCCGTTGGGAATGCCGAGGGTCAGGGTCTCCCAGATCGATCCGGGCGGGGCGGCGGCCATCAGCGGGCGCTCGACCCACTTGGCGAACAGCGGGGCGAAGATGAACAGGCCCCACATGCCGTAGACGATCGAGGGGATGCCAGCGAGCAGTTCGACGGCCGTGCCGATCGGACGGCGCAGCGGCGCCGGGCACAGCTCGGTCAGGAAGAAGGCGACGCCAGCGGCGACCGGCAGGGCCATCAGCAGGGCCAGACCCGAGGTGATCAGCGTGCCGACGATCGGGCCGGCGGCGCCGTAGACCTCGGTCACCGGATTCCAGGTGACCGTGGTGATGAAGCTGAAACCGAACTTCTTGATGGCGGGCCAGCCGCCGATGAAGAGGGCGATCAGCAGGCCGCTGAGCGCGGCCAGAAGAGCGGTGGCGGCCGAGAAGCACAGGCCCTCGAAGAGGGTGCTGAGCAGGGCTCCGCGCGCGACGGTCCGCCTCGGGGGCGGCGCGTGGGAAATCGATGCGTCTGACATGATGTCGGTCTCGGTCCAGCCAGTCGGGTCCGCCCCCGCCGGAAACCGGCGGGGGCGGCACGGGACTTATTTGACCTGCGACCAGGCGGTCTTGCGGATCAGGTCCTTCACCGCCGCCGGGAGCGGCACGTAGGACAGGGACGAGGCCGCAGCATCGCCGTTCTTATAGGCCCACTCGAAGAACTTGAGCACGTCCTTGCCGTTCTTCTGGTCCTTGTGGAGCAGGATGAACGTGGCGCCCGAGATCGGCCAGGAGGCCGCGCCGGGCTGGTCGATCAGCAGCAGGTAGAAGCCGGGAGCCGACTGCCACTTGGCGCCCGAGGCGGCCGCGGCGAAGGCCGAGGCGGTCGGGGAGACGAACTGGCCGGCCTTGTTCTGCACCTGGGTGTAGATCAGGTTGTTGGTGGCCGCGTAGGCGTACTCGACGTAGCCGATCGAACCTTCGGTCTGCTTCACGAAGGCGGCGACGCCCTCGTTGCCCTTGCCGCCGAGGCCGACGGGCCAGGCGACCGCGTCGTTCGCGCCGACCTGCGAGGCCCAGCGCGGGGCCTTGCTGGCCAGGAAGGTCGTGAAGATGAAGGTGGTGCCCGAGCCGTCCGAGCGGTGGACGACCGTGATCGGCAGGTTCGGCAGCGGCACGCCCGGGTTGGTCTTCACCAGCAGCGGGTCGTTCCACTTCTTGATCACGCCGCGATAGATGTCGGCGATCTGGGCGCCCGTCAGCTTGATCTGGCCGGCCTTGATGCCCGGCAGGTTCACCACCGGCACGACGCCGCCGATGACGGTCGGGAACTGCACGAAGTTGTTGGCGGCGAGATCGTCCGGCTTCAGCGGCTTGTCGGTCGCGCCGAAGTCGACGGTGTTGGCCGTGATCTGGCGGATGCCGCCGCCCGAACCGATCGACTGGTAGTTCAGGTTGGTGCCGGTGGCGGCCTTATAGCCCTCGGCCCACTTGGCGTAGACCGGAGCGGGGAAGGTGGCGCCCGCGCCGGAAATCGACGCGGCTTGGGCGAGCGTACCGACGCCCGCCAGCAGGGCGGCGCCCAGCGCCACACCCAGTGTCTTCAACATGGCTCTCTCTCCTGGAGATTTGCGAGCGCCCCATCCACGTCGCTCTCGGCTGAGGTCCTTAGCGATCTTGGTTGTCAGTTTGGTGACACGCTCCGCAGGCTGAACGTGAAAACAACTCCGCAGACTGATCTTTCGCTCGCGCGCGAGCGCGTAATTGCGCGCGCGAGGGTCACGCGAGATGCGCCGTCACGCAGCTGTCACGCACTTGTCGGCCAACCGTCACGCCCGCGAGCTACATCGCAGGGCCAGGACGCGGGGGCGCTCTGGAGTCTCCCCCGGCCCGCTGAATCAACGACAAGGGGATAAGATCCATGAGCCTTTCCACCAGGGCCCTGGCGACTCGTGGCGCGCTCGTCGCGCTGCTGGCGTCGAGCCTGGCCACCGGTGCGCTGGCCGCGCCGAAGGCTTCCGCCGCCGAAAAGGACGCCAAGCTGGCGGCCATGCAGCAGCAGCTCGACGCGCTGAACGCCCAGATGGCCCAGCTGAAGGCCGCCGGCGCCCAGGACGCGCGCGTCGACGCCCTGCAGCAGCAGCTCGCCGACTTCGCCGCGCAACTGAACGACCTGAAGACCGCGCAGCAGGCCGACGCCTCCGACATCATCACCCTGAAGGCCCCGCCCTCGGGCGGCGCGGTCGTCAGCAGCCTGCCGAACGGCAAGCCCGCCTTCGCCACCGCCGACGGCCGCTTCACCGCCAACGTCCGCGCCATCGTCATGTTCGACGCGGCCAAGTATTTCCAGAAGGACAACCTTCCGGCCGCCGTCTCGAACCGCGACCTGAACAGCGGCACCAACTTCCGCCGCGCCCGCTTCGGCATCGACGGCAAGCTATTCAAGGACTTCGACTACACCCTGATCTACGAGTTCGGCGGCTCGGGCGCCGAAGACGCCGGCCACATCCAGGAAGCCTGGGTGCAGTACACCGCGCTGAAGCCCTGGCGGATCCGCCTGGGCGCCTTCGAGCCCAACATCGGCCTCGCCGCCGCGGTCTCGACCAGCCAGATGCCGATCATGGAGCGCCCGGCTCCGGCCGAAGTCGCCCGTAACGTGGCGGCCGGCGACTCGCGCAGCGCCATCCAGGTGACCGGCAACGGCGTCTGGGGCGAAGGCGACACCGGCATCGCGTCGCGCTGGCTGGCCTCGGCCGCCTTCACCGGCAACGTGGTCGGCACCATCAACTCGACCGGCAGCGCCGCGGCCCAGCCGTCCGGCGAGCAGACCGCGATCATCGGCCGCTTCGCGGTCGCGCCGTTCTCCTCGACCGACTGGCAGGCCCACTTCGGCATCAACGGCCAGTATGTGATCTCGCCGAACGACGCCGGCGCCGCGGCGAGCCCGCGTTACGGCGCCCAGCTGCGCGATCGTCCGGAACTGCGCGTCGACGGCGCCCGCCTGATCGACACCGGCGCCATCGACGCCCGCCACGTCTCGGTCTACGGCGCTGAAGCCGGCTTCCAGATGCAGAACTTCCTGCTGGAAGGCGAGTACTTCAAATACAAGATCGACCGTCGCATCACCGGCGCGACGCGTCCGAGCGATCCGGACTTCAGCGGCTGGTACGCCCAGGGTGTTTGGGTGATCACCGGCGAGCAGCGCCTGTACAACCCGGCGGAAGGCCGCTTCGACGCGCCCAAGCCGAACTACAACTTCAACCCCGCCGCCGGCACCTACGGCGCCTGGGAAATCGCGGCCCGCTATTCGGACCTCGACCTGAACTACAACGACTGCGGCGCCGGCAAGGCGATCCCGGCCTCCCCGGCCGCCTGCTTCGACGCCGTCCGCGGCGGCGAGCAGAAGATCACCACCCTCGGCGTCAACTGGTACCTCAACCCGGCGATCCGCTTCATGCTCGACTACCAGCATGTCGACGTCGACCGCCTGAACGCCGCCGGCGTCCAGATCGGCCAGAAGTACAACGCCCTGGCCCTGCGCAGCCAGTTCACCTTCTAAGTCTCAGTACCCCTCTCGAGCGTACGGGCCGCCGCGGAGCAATCCGCGGCGGCCTTGTTTTTGGGGACGAGGTCGCCCCCTCACCCAACCTCTCCCCCCTCCCCCCTCCCCGGGGGAGGGCTCGGCCAGGCCGACGCAGCGCAAGCTGCGTCCTCTCCCGCGAGCGGGAGAGGTAAGGTGAGGGTCCTTCCGGGAAGCGCCGTCTACAGCAGCCGCGAGCGGATCGTCTGGCTCAGCAGGTCGATCATCGTCACCGCGACGACGATGACGATCGAGATGGCGGCGGTCAGCGAGTAGTTGAAGCTGTTCATGCTGTCGAACAGGATCTGGCCGATGCCGCCGGCGCCGATCAGGCCCAGCACCGTGGCGCTGCGGCTGTTCGATTCGAAGCGATAGAGCGCATAGGAGGTCCACAGCGGGGCCACCTGCGGGATCACCCCCCAGATCACCTCCTGCAGCGGCACGGCGCCGGTGGCGCGCACGCCCTCGACCGGGCCCTTGTCGATCGACTCCACCGCCTCGGCGAACAGCTTGGCCAGCACGCCGCCGGTGTTCAGCGCCAGCGCCATGACCCCCGCGAACGGGCCCAGGCCCACGGCCACCAGGAAGGCGGTGCCCAGCACCAGGTCCGGCACCGAGCGCACCAGGTCCATCAGTCGGCGCACCGGCAGCTGGATGAACGGCGGGGCCACGTTGCGCGCGCCCAGCAGGCCGAGCGGAACGGCGAAAAGGATGGCGAGCGTCGTGCCCCAGAGCGCCATCTGGATGGTCAGCCACATCTTGCCGACCAGCATCTGCCAGTCGGAGAAGTCTGGCTTCAGGAAGCCCGCCCCGAACTGCTGCATGTTCGCCGAGTTCGAGAACAGCAGCGGGAACTTGTGCAGCTCGGCCGGGCCGAAGCTGATGATCAGCAGGATGACGATCCCGCCCCACAGCGTGAAGTCGAACGCCCGCTGGCCCACGGAGGGCTGCGGCGGGGCGGGAATGACGGCGTCGGGCGTGGTCATGGCAGGAAGGGCTACTGGGCGCCGACCGGCTGGCCGGTCTTGGCCTGTAGGGCGGCCTCCTCCGCCTTCACCGCGTCATAGGCCTTTTGGGCCTCGGCGATCTTGGCGCTGTCCTTGGCGTTCTTGGCCTCCTGCAGGAGGTCGGTGGCCTCCATCTCGCGCACGGGCAGGAGGTGGTTGTTGTCGGCCGCCTTGAAGCCGCCGATCGAGATCTTGGCCAGCAGGGCGCGCTGGCGCTCCGCCTCCGGCCCGTCGCCCTGGGCGTAGGTCAGGAAGAACTGGCGGATCTTCTCCTTGATCGCCGGATCGAGGTCCTTGCGCCAGATGATCGGGTCTTCCGGCAGGCGCGGCGATGTCCAGATCACCCGCACCTTGTCGACGATGGTCGGCTTGCCCTCGGCGGCGTTCTGCGTGTCGCGCTCCCGCTGCAGGCGCAGCGAGGTCGAGTTGCCCGTGGCCGCGTCCAGCACGCCGCTCGCCACCCCCATCAGGTTGGCGCCGTGGTTGGCCGACTTGACCGTCTTGAAGCACTTCTGGACGTCGATGCCCTTCGGCGAGAACAGATAGGTCTTGGGCGCGAGCGTGCCGGAGGTCGACTTGGCGTCGCCGATGCCGAAGTTCAGGCTCTTGTCGCACTTCAGGAGGTCGTCCAGCGTCGTCTTCGACTTGGCCGGCACGATGATCACCGACGTGTAGCCGTCGTCGCCCGAGGGGTCGAACGTGCGGGCGAACACCTCGCCATTGGCGCGGCGCACGGCCTCCAGCCCCGAGAAGTTGGTGAACCAGCCGAAGTCCGACTGGCCGAAGCGCAGGGCCTCCACCAGGGCGGTGTAGTTCGCCCCGAAGAACGGCGTGATCTTCAGGCCGGTCTGCTTCTCCATGTCGGCGATGATCGGCCTCCAGAACGACTCCAGGCTGGACGCGCTCTCGGGCGCGACGATGGAGAAGCGCAACGGCGCGCTCTTGCCGTCCGGAGCCTTGGCCTTGCCGCCATCGCCCTTGGCGCAGCCGGCCAGGGTCAGGGCGGAGAAGCCGCCCGCGGTCAGCAGCAGATGGCGCCTGTTGAAGCCTTGGGTCTTGAAGCCTGGGGTCATTCGGGCGCTCCTTCCCAGAACACGTCCTCGTATTCCGGTCCGTAGATATCGATCAGTTGCTTGGTCTCGAGGCCTGAGGCCGGCCCATCATAGACGATCCGCCCGGCCTTCAGAGCCACCACGCGCTTGCAATAGCGCAGGGCGTAGTCGACCTGGTGCAGGGTCACCACAACGGTCAGGCCGTCCACCCGGTTCAGTTCGGCCAGGATCTCCATGACCTTGCGCGCCGACACCGGGTCCAGCGAGGCCACCGGCTCGTCGGCCAGGATGATCTTGGCCTTCTGCACCAGGGCGCGGGCGATCGCGCCGCGCTGCTGCTGGCCGCCGGACAGCGTATTGGCCCGCTGGGCGGCATAGTCCGCCACGCCCACCCGCGCCAGGGCGGCCATCACCGCCGTCCGCGTCTCGGCCGGCCAGGCGCCGAACACGCCGCGCACGAACGGGATCCGCCCCAGGCTGCCCAGGGCGACATTGGTGAACAGGGAGAGCCGGCCCACCAGGTTGAACTGCTGGAAGATGAAGCCGATGCGGATGCGCGCATCGCGCACCTTGCCCGACACCTTGCCGTCTGACTGCACGGCCTGGCCGAAGGCCTCGATCACCCCGGCCCCGCCGTCGATCGACTGCAGGCCGCTGATCGAGCGCAGCAGGGTCGACTTGCCCGAGCCGGACGGCCCGATCAGGGCGATCATCTCGCCCTTGGCCACGTCGAGGGACACGCCATCGAGCGCCTTGCGGGCGCCGAAGGTCTTCGAGGCGTTCCGCACGGACAGAACGGCGGCGTCAGGCATGGATGGCGAAGCTTCCCCGGGTCTCGCGCAAAGCTGCTAGATCGCGCGGCCCTGCGACGGCTTCATGACACGGCCTTGGGCTGGCGGTCCAGGGGTCCTTGGCCGTGGCGGCCGCGACGCGGCGCGGCGCCTATCGGCTCGCCAGCATCGCAGAACTCATCTTGCGGCGGCGCGCGATCTCGGCCGCATCCGAAGGCCTCGCGGGGCGCAGTTCGAACCTTTCGTCCATTCACCAAATCTGGCCCGCGAATCCGGGCCTTGAAACCCCCTGAATCCTTGAGTCGTAAAGGCTCGCGCAAACCCTGGCCGGGCTTGGGTTTGGTGAAGGTTTTCGGCTGTGGAAAAAAACCACTTTACATGCGGGTCCATCGACCCTATTTCGCACCGCTCCGGCGGACCCGATGTCCTCAAAAGCGCTGCTAACGCCGGACTTGGTTCAACAATCCGTTGGGGGTTGCGTGAGGTGCATACGTACCATACGCCCCTGGACCTGGTCCGTGAGCGGTCGCCGGAACGTCCTGTCGCCATTGCGCGACCGGACGCGGTGGCGGTAGCGGCGCGCTGGTTCCAGGACAAGTTCAAAGGCGACGTCTTCTACGCTGTCAAAGCGAACCCTTCGCCGTGGGTCATTGAGGCCCTCGTCGCGAACGGGGTGACGTCCTTCGATGTGGCCTCGATCCCCGAGATCGAGCTGGTCGCCGAGCACGCGCCCGGATCCCGCATGGCGTTCATGCACCCGGTCAAGAGCCGTCGCGCGATCTCGGCCGCCTACTTCGATCATGGCGTGCGGACCTTCTCGTTCGACACCCACGAAGAGCTGGCCAAGATTCTCGACGCCACCGGCAACGCCAAGGACCTCAACCTGATCGTCCGCCTGGGCGTCCAGGCCGAGGGCGCGGCCTATTCGCTGGCCGGCAAGTTCGGGGTCGACGCCCACCAGGCGCCCGGCCTGATGCTGGCCGCCCGCCGCGCCACCCAGGACCTGATGGGCGTGTCGTTCCACGTCGGCAGCCAATGCATGCGTCCGACCGCCTACCAGGCGGCGATGACCCAGGCCTCCCGCGCCCTCGTCCGCGCCGGCGTCTTCGCCGACGTGGTCGACGTCGGCGGCGGCTTCCCCTCGGTCTATCCGGGCATGGTTCCGCCGGCGCTCGACGACTACATGGACTCCATCGAGCGCGGCTTCGCCGAGATGATGGTCCACGAGACCACCGAGCTGTGGTGCGAGCCCGGCCGGGCCCTGGTCGCCGAGGCCTCGTCCATGCTGGTCAAGGTCGAGCTCAAGAAGGGCGACGCGCTCTATCTGAACGACGGCTCCTACGGGTCGCTGTTCGACGCGGCGCACTCCAAGTGGCCCTTCCCGGTGAAGCTGATGCGCGCCGAGGACGGCGAGGCCGCCGAGCTGGAAGGCAATCTGAAGCCCCTCCGCTTCTACGGCCCGACCTGCGACGCCATCGACCACATGCCGGGCCCGTTCTGGCTGCCGGAAGACGTCCGCGAGGGCGACTATATCGAGATCGGCATGCTGGGCGCCTATGGCGTGGCCATGAACACCCGCTTCAACGGCTTCGGCGACGCCGAGACCGCGGTCTGCGGCGATGCGCCCATGGCCTCGATGTATGGCCTCGCGCGGCGTTCGATCCCGGTCCCGCGCCAGGAGAACGAGAACGTCGTGAAGCTGTCGCGTGCGCGCGGGAAGAAGCGTCGGCGGAGATAGGCCGACGGCTGAAAATCACAGGCGCGGCCGGTCGCTCCGTCCCGGCCGCGCCTTTTCGTTTTCGGACGGGCGCTCAAACTCTGAGGTCAAGAGAATGAACGCTGAAGTTCAGAACACGAA
>CAMFHW010000122.1 GCA_945952175.1 uncultured Phenylobacterium sp.
AGCAGCAACGTGCGCAGGCGCAGCAACAGCGTCAGGGGCAGGCCGAGCAGCAGCGTGGCCAGGAACGTCAGGCCCAGCGCGCCCAGATGGAGCAGCAACGGGCCCAGGCCCAGCAGCAGCAACGGGCCCAGATGGACCAGCAGCGCGCCCAGGCCCAACAGCAGCGCGCCGAGGCGGCCAACGCCCAGCGCCAGGCGCGCGACGCCTCAGCCCATGAGCGCCAGGCCCAGGCTCAGCCGCAGAAGCAACATGGGAACGATAAGCACGACCGGCCGCAGTAGCGGCCGGCGTCAGCCGACGGCGGTCTTCAGCTCGCCGAGCACGCGGGCGAGGTCGGTTTCGCGGAACGGCTTCTGCAGGACCGGCGAGCCCTTGTCGACGTCGCGCAGGCCGGCGTCGCCATAGCCGGTGGCGAAGGCGAACGGCGCCCCCTTGGCCCGCAGGAAGTCCGCCAGCGGGAAGATCGACTGGCCGCCCAGGTTGACGTCGAGCACCGCGCAATCCAGTTCCGCCTCGCCGGCCAGGGTCATGGCCTCGTCGAGCCGCGAGGCGGGGCCCACGACCTTGCAGCCGAGATCGTCCAGCATGTCCTCGATCAGCATCGAGACCATCATCTCGTCCTCGACGACGAGGACGCGGAGTCCGGTGAGGTCCGCCTTCATTGCGTAAGCTCCGACGCGCCGTTGTTACCGCCCACGTCACAGGGATGACGCACAACCTCCCACGAGGGAAGGGCAGAAATTCGAACGTGATCAACGGGGGCGTGAATCAGGTCCCCGCCCGCCGGCTCCACGATTTCAGCCATGCCTACGGCTCCCCAGCCTCGCCATTCTCCAGCGGGGCGGAAATGCGCAGGGAGGTGATCTGGTTCCGTACGCGCCGTACGATCTCGAAGCGGTGGCGGTGGAAGATGAAGGTCTGGCCGATCTTGGGGATGGCCTGGGCCTCGTGGATCACCAGGCCGGCGACCGTCACCGCCTGGTCGTCGGGCAGGTCCCAGTTCAGCGCGCGGTTCAGGTCGCGCACCGGCACCGAGCCGTCGACCATCACCGACCCGTCCGGCTGGCGGCGCACGCCTTGGATGGCGCTGTCGTGCTCGTCCTCGATCTCGCCGACGATCTCTTCGAGGATGTCCTCCAGGGTCACCAGCCCCTGCAGGTCGCCATACTCGTCCACCACCAGGGCGAAGTGGTTCTGGCGCTTCAGGAAGGCGTTGAGCTGGTCCTTCAGGTTGGTCGTCTCGGGGATGAACCAGGGCTCGCGGCAGATCTTGGCGATGTCGAGCGCATCGAAGTCGCCCTTGGCCTCCGAGATGGCGTGCAGCAGATCCTTGGCGTGCAGCACGCCGACGATGTTCTCCGGATCGCCGCGATAGAGCGGGATGCGGGTGTGGTCGCTCTCCAGCACCGCGTTCACCAGCTCGCGCGGCCCGAGCGCGGCGTCGACGATGGAGATGTTCATCCGGTGGACCATGACCTGGCTGACGTCCATCTCCGACAGGTCCAGCACCCCGCCCAGCATGCGCCGGTCGCGCTCCTCCACCAGCCCTTCGGCGTGGTGGTACTCGACGGCGCCGCGGATCTCCTCGTGGGCGGCCAGGACGTCGATGCCCATGTCCAGCCGCACGCCGAACAGCCGCAGGGTGCGCCGGACCACGAACTGGATCGTGTAGATGATCGGGCCGAACACCTTCACGACCAGCAGGGTCGGACCCGACAGGAAGCGCGCCACGTCGTCCGAGCGCAGGATGGCCAGCGTCTTGGGCAGCACCTCGGCGAAGACCAGCACCAGCACGGTCATCAGGGCGGTGGCGATGGCCACGCCCAGCGCCCCCGGCACGGCGCGGGTCAGCACCTGGGTGGTGAGCGCCGAGGCCAGGATATTGATCAGGTTGTTCCCCAGCAGCACCGCCCCGATCATCGTCTCCTGGTCGGAGAGCAGGCGGTTGACCCGTTTGGCGGCGCGGTCCCCCTCGCGGTCGAGTTGGTGCATGCGCGCGCGGCTGGCGCCGGTCAGCGAGGTCTCGGCGGCGGAAAACAGGGCGGAGATGGCCAGCAGGCTGAAGACGATAGGCGCCAGCGCGATGACGGCGCCCATCAGGTGGCCCCTTCGGTCTTCAGGAATTGGGTGACGGCCTCGGCGTCCACGTCCTTGGCCACGAAGGCGTCGCCCAGCGCGCGGGCCAGGATGAAGGTCAGCCGGCCCCCCTCGGCCTTCTTGTCCTGGCCCATGTGGCGCACCAGGGTCTCGGCGGAGAACGGCTTGGCGGTCACCTCGTCCATGCGGGTCGGCAGGCCGGCGGCCGCGATGGCCGCCGCGGCGCGTCGCGCGTCCTGGGCTTCGCACAGGCCCTGGGCGGCGGAGAAGCGGAAGGCGAGCGCCGAGCCCGCCGCCACGGCCTCGCCGTGCAGCAGGGCCTCGCCATAGCCGGTCTCGGCCTCGAGCGCATGGCCGAAGGTGTGGCCGAGATTCAGCAGAGCGCGACGGCCCGCCTCCTTCTCGTCCTCCGCGACGATCTCGGCCTTCATCTCCACCGAACGCGCCACGGCGTGGACCAGGGCCTCGGGCTCGCGCGCCAGCACCCCGGCGGCGTGGGCCTCCAGCCATTCGAAGAAACTGAAATCGCCCAGCAGGCCGTACTTGATCACCTCGGCGTAGCCGGCCCGCATCTCGCGATCGGGCAGGGTGCCCAGCACGTCCAGGTCGGCCAGCACCAGCCGCGGCTGATGGAAGGCGCCGATCAGGTTCTTGCCGCGCGGATGGTCGATCGCCGTCTTGCCGCCGACCGAGGAGTCGACCTGGGCCAGCAGGGTCGTCGGGATCTGCACGAAGTCGATACCGCGCTTGTAGATCGCCGCCGCGAAGCCGGCGAGGTCGCCCACCACCCCGCCGCCGAAAGCCACGATCAGGTCGCCGCGGTCCAGCTCCAGCGCCAGCAGCCGGTCGGAGACGTCGGCCAGGCCTTCGAAGCTCTTGGTCTGCTCGCCAGGGGCCACCAGCACTGGCGAGGCTGCGATCCCCTCCGCCGCGAGCGCCGCCGATAGGGCCTCGCCGTGCAACGCCCAGACAGTGGTGTCCGACACCACCGCGACGCGGGCGCGCTTCAGGAACGGCCGGATGCGCCGGCCGGCCTCGGCGATCAGCCCGTGGCCGATCACCACCTCATAGGCGCGATCGCCCAGGCCCACGGGGATGGTCCGGTTCACGAGGCTTGCTTCTCCAGGTGCGCGCTGAGCGCCTTGATGACCTGGTCGACGGTCACGTGATGGGCGGCGTCGCCGGTCTCGACCACGACGTCGGCCTCGCCATAGGCCGGATAGCGGGCGTCGGCCTGCTCGCGCAGCACCTGCATCGGGTCCTTGCCGGCCAGCAGCGGTCGATTGTCCTTACGCGAGACCCGCCGGGCCAGGACCTCAAGGTCGGCCTTCAGCCAGACCGAGAT
Source organism: uncultured Phenylobacterium sp. (assembly GCA_945952175.1). GTDB lineage: Bacteria > Pseudomonadota > Alphaproteobacteria > Caulobacterales > Caulobacteraceae > Phenylobacterium. The sequence continues at coordinate 3,443 of CAMFHW010000122.1, forward strand.
CGAGCGCGCCTTGATGAGCGCGCGGGTCTCCGCATTCATGAAGGCCCCGCCGCCGGTGGCCAGCACGTGCGGCGTCTCCTCCAGCAGCCGCGCGATCACGCGGCGCTCGCCCTCGCGGAAGGCCGGCTCGCCCAGGTCGGCGAAGATGTCGGGGATGGAGCGGCCGGCGGCGGTCTCCACCTCGTGGTCGGCGTCGCGGAACGGTAGGTCGAGCGCATTGGCGAGCCGGCGGCCGACGCTGGATTTGCCGACCCCCATCAGTCCGACGAGGGTGATGGTGCGGGCGCGCAGGGGATTGAAACGGTCCATGAACGCGGAAGGCTTACACGAGGCGTGGCCTTTGCGCCAAGGCGATGCGCGTGCGGCGGCCTCGCTTCGGCCCCCGGCGCCGCGGTAGGGTGGCTTCGATGAGCAAGGGATCCGACTGGGCCGACGCCTTCCTGGAGATGATGGCGGTGGAGCGCGCCGCGGCGAAAAACACGCTGACCGCCTACTCCAAGGACCTGCTCGACGCCCAAGGCTTCCTGGCGGGCCGTGGCCGCGACCTGTCCGACGCCTCCGCCGAGGACGTCGAGGCCTATTTCGCCGACCTCGCCGAGCGCGGCGCCTCGCCCGCCACCGCCGCCCGCCGCCGCGCCTCGGTCCGCCAGTTCTACCGGTTCGTGCTGACCGAGACCTGGCGCAGCGACGATCCCTCGCGCCGGGTCGATGCGCCCAAGAAGGGCCGCCCGCTGCCCAAGGTGCTGTCACGCGACGAGGTCGACCGGCTGATTGCCGCGGCCGGCGCGCGGGACGGCGGCCAGGGCCTGCGGCTCGCCTGCATGGTCGAGCTGATCTACGCCTCCGGCCTGCGCGTCTCCGAACTCACCGGCCTGCCCCTGGCCGCCCTGGCGCGCGATCCGGCCTATCTGATCGTCAAGGGCAAGGGCGGCAAGGAACGCCTGGCCCCGCTCAACGAGGCCGCGCGGACGGCGGTGAAGGCCTATCTGGAGGCCCGCAAGGGCTTCCTGCCCAAGGGCGACCTGGCCAATCCCTGGTTGTTCCCCTCGCGTGGCAAGGGCGGCCGCCTCACGCCGCGACGTTTCGCCCAGCTGCTCGACGAAGCCGCTGCGGACGCCGGCATCGACCCGGCCCGCGTCAGCCCCCACGTCCTGCGCCACGCCTTCGCCACCCACCTGCTGGAGGGCGGGGCCGATCTGCGGGTCGTGCAGAAGCTGCTGGGCCACGCCGATATCGCCACCACCCAGATCTACACCCACGTCGCGTCCGACCACCTGGCCGAGGTGGTGGCGACCAAGCACCCGCTCGGGCGGAAGGGTTAGGCGCACGAAAAAGGGCCGCCCCGAAGAGCGGCCCTCATCCTGGGTCCGGCGGCGTTTAGCCGGTGATCCGATAGCGACCCGTGCCGTCCGGGCAGACGCGCACATAGCGGACGTCGCCGTAGCGGTCGTTCGGGGCCGGCGCCAGACGGCACCGTTGGCGCTGATAGTAGCCGTAGTTGTATTCGCCCGAGCGCGCATAGCGGTCGTTGCGGCCTTCGCGGTACGGCATGGTGTCGGCGTAGTTGTAGTAGTAGCCGGCCTCGTCGCAGCGGGCCTTGGCGGCGGCGTTGCCGACGCTGGCGCCGATCGCGCCGCCGACCACGGCGCCCAGCACCGCGCCCTCGGTCCCGCGGCCGTTGGCGGCCACGTTGGACCCCAACGCCGCGCCGGCCAGGGCGCCGATCAGGCCGCCGGCCACCTTGCCGTTGGTCTTCTTGGTCGCGCAGGGATCGACATAGCTGGCGTTGCGGCCGTAGTCCCGGGCGTCGCGATCGCGGTCGCTATAAGCGCTGTCCCAGACGGGGGCGGGGCCATGGACGCGCGCATAGGAGCCATAGCCGTAGCGGGCGTCATAACGGGCGCGTTCGCGCTCATAGCGGTCGCGCCGCGCCTCGTAGTCCGACCGTGCCTGGGCGTAGTCGGCCTGTTGATCCTGATACTGGGCCTGGTTGGCCTGGTAGTCGCGCATGTCCCGCCGGTATTGGTCGGTCGGTTGGTACTGCTGGTATTGGGCGAAGGCGGGGGCTGCGACCGAGAGGGCCGCGGTCGCCGCCAGGGCGATCTTCAGGGCGTTCATCTTCTTCTCCGTTCTTACCGCACGTTCCCGTCCGACGGTTGGCTGCGGCCGCCGAGGCGCGTTCGCCTCACGGTCTCCGCAGAAACAAACGCTGCGGCGCTGCGACAGTTGCAGACGGGAACCTGGAAGCCCTTGACGCTCTTGTGACGCCGACGGTTCCCGCTTAGGTTCCGCCGCCTCTGTCACGGAAAGGCGACCCCTCCGAATGGCCGCGCACTATCTCGAGTTCGAGCGCCCGATCGCCGACCTCGAAGGCAAGATCGAGGAGCTGTCCAAGCTGGCCGAAACCACCGGCGGCGCGGGCCTGGACACCGAGATCGAGGCCCTGCGCAAGCGGGCGCAGAAGATGCGCAAGGAGGCCTATTCGAACCTCGACGCCTGGCAGAAGACTCAGGTCGCGCGCCATCCCGACCGGCCGCACTTCGTCGACTACTGCGCGGCGCTGATCGACGAATTCGTCGAGCTGAAGGGCGACCGGCGCTTCGCCGACGACCAGGCGATCATGGGCGGCATCGGCCGGTTCCGCGGCGTGCCCGTGGTGGTGATGGGCCACGAGAAGGGCCGCGACACCGTCACCCGCGTGAAGCATAATTTCGGCTATGCCCGGCCCGAAGGCTACCGCAAGGCGATACGCCTGCTGGAGATGGCCGAGCGTTTCCACCTGCCGGTGATCAGCTTCGTCGACACCACCGCGGCCTATCCGGGCGTGGGCTCCGAGGAGCGCGGCGTCGCCGAGGCCATCGCGCGCTCGACCGAGAAGTGCCTGATGCTGGAGGTGCCGATGGTCGCCATCGTCACCGGCGAAGGCGGCTCCGGCGGGGCGCTCGGCATCGCCTGCGGCAACCGCGTGCTGATCATGGAGCACGCCACCTATTCCGTGATCCCGCCCGAGGGCTGCAATTCGATCCTGTGGCGCGGCTCGCGCACGCCGGAAGAGGCGGCCAAGGCGCTGAAGATCACCGCCCAGGACCTGCTGAAGATGAAGGTGGTCGACAAGATCATCTCCGAGCCGGCGGGCGGCGCCCATTCCGATCCCGAGGCCGCCATGACCGCGGTCGGCGACGCCATCGAGGCGGAACTGAAGGGCCTGGAGAAGCTTTCGGTCGCCAAGCTCAAGAAGCAGCGCGCCGACCGCTTCTACGCCATCGGCCGCAGCGGGCTTCAATAGGCCCTAACGAGCGCCGCTAGCCCCTCGCAAGCGGCGCGGACTCGGCTAGTGTGGCGCCGAGGGGGCCTACATCAACTTGCCGATCCAGGCGCGCCAGTCGCAAGCCAAGGCCAATGTCGCATTGGTCATCGAGGCCGTGTACGCGGTCGCCGCCCATCCGGACCGCTGGGACCAGCTGATCGACGCCATGGCGGGCGACGGCGCGGCCGCCGCCACGATGCTCTCGGCCGACGCCGCCGGACGCGCCGCCCCGCCGCCGGGCCAGATGGGCGTGGTGCGGATCGGCGCGCGGGGCGGGGTGGCGGCGTGGAACGCGGCCGGGGAGGCGGTCTTCCACCAGCGGCTCGGCGTCATCGAGGCCGGCGGCCTGACCTTCTTCAATCCCTCGAACCACGAGGCCCTGGACCAGGCCCGGTCGCGCTTGCGCGCCGCTGCGGGCGGTCAGGTGATCGTCAAGTTCACCCAGGCCGCCGACGAGGCGCCGCACCTCGCCTATGTGATCGCCGCCCAGGACTTGCCCGAGAGCCTGGCCTTCGGCCTGAATCCTCTGGCCGCGGGCGGTGAGGCGACCGCGGCCATCGTCTTTCCGGCGGTTGAGGCCACGGACCGCCTCTGGGCCAATCTGCGCGAGAGCTTCGGACTCACCCCGGCCGAGACCCGCCTCGCGGCGCGCCTGAAGGAGGGCCTCACCCTCAAGGAGGCGTCCGGCGAGCTCGGCGTCAGCATCAACACCGTGCGCAACCAGCTGCGCGCCATCTTCGACAAGATCGGCCTGTCGCGGCAGAGCGACCTTATCCGCGCGCTCACCCAGCTGTCCTCGCTGGCGGGCTCGCTTGGCGACGGCCTGGCGGCGGGGCCAGTCGGTCCGGTGATCAGCGCCACCGAGCGCGGCGCGGTGCAGAGCGCGCCGGAGCTGCGGCTGCTGCGCCTGGCCGACGGGCGCCGCCTGGCCTGGCGCGAATACGGCGATCCGGACGGCGTGGCGGTGCTGGTGATCCACCAGGGCCTGGGCTGCAGCGTCCTGCCTCGCGGCTCCGACGCCCTGGCCCGCGACCTCAAGCTGCGACTGATCTGTCCCGAGCGCGCGGGCGCCGGCCGCTCCGATCCCATGCCCGGCTTCAGCTATGAAGGCGTGGCCGGCGACCACCAGGCGCTGCTGGACGACCTCGGCGTCGACCGCTTGCGGGTGGTCTCTTTCATGGCCGGCGCACCTTTCGCCCTGGCGACGGCGGCGCGCCTGGGCCGACGCGTCGAGCGCATGCTCCTGGCCTCGGTCCGCCCGTCGGGGATCATGGTCGAGACCGAGCGCGATGTCGGCCACAAGGTGGTCCAGTTCCGCCGCCGCATCCTGCGCAATTCCTGGCTGGCCGACCTGCTGTTCGCGATGATGCGCCGCCAGATCAATCCGCGTCAGGTCGAGCGCTTCGTCCGCGCCGCCGCCTCCGCCCCGAGCGACGCGGCCTATCTGGCCGCCCACCCCGGCGTGGTGGAGTTCATCATCGACTATTTGTCCGAGAGCCTGGCGGTGACCAGCAAGGGCATCGCCGACGAGGTGAAGCTGGCCGCCCGCACACCGAGGCTGGAGCTGCGCGGCATGACCGCCCCGATCACCATCTGGCACGGCGCGGACGACCCGATGACCCGCCTCGACGACGTCCGCGCCTGGCTGATCGGCCGCATCTCCCACGAGCGGCTGTTCGAAGGCACGGGCCACTTCCTGCCCCACAAGCACTGGCCCGAAACCCTGGCGTGGCTGGCCGAGCCTTAGGTCGAGGTCCCGCTTCATCTGACGTCATGGCCGGGCTCGTCCCGGCCGCCCATGATCTCCTCGGATGGAGATCTGCTTGGGTCCCGGACGCGCATGGGTCGCCGGCGCAAGGCCGACGATGACCTCGTGAATTGGAGCATTGGTCCGCCCCACCCAACACCCAAAAGAAATCCCGCCGGCCCGGAGGCCGACGGGATCGCACTTAACCCAGCCGGCTCGCGCCGGCTCAGGTCTCTCCTAGTATTCGAGGTTCACGCCCACGAAGAAGAAGCGGCCGCGGTTGTCGAACGACGACGAGCCGGTGCTCGTGCCGGTGAAGGTCTCCGGCAGGTAGGGCGGGTGCTCGTCGGTGAGGTTCAGCACGCCGGCGCGCAGGCGGACGTTGTCGTTCAGCTTATAGGCCACGCGCAGGTCGTGGTTGTAGTAGTCGCCGGTGTAATAGGGCGACAGGGCGGTCGGCGCGAAAGCCGTCGTGGACGCCATCGAGCCGATGTAGTGGGTGGTCCAGGTCAGCGCCAGGTCGTGATAGGTCCACTGCACGGTCGCCGAGCCTTTCCATTCCGGAGTGGCGTTGGTGATCGTGTTGGCCAGCTGGGCGTAGGCTTGGCCCGGCAGGCCTTGGAGGGCCCACTTGTACATCCAGGTCGCGTCGGCGCGGAACGCCAGTGTGCCCAGGTCGCGCTGGAACCAGTCCTCCAGGTTCACGCCGTACTCGAGCGAGTAGTCGTAGCCCTCGACCTTCACCTTGGCGACGTTCTGGTTGGTCAGGACCACCTGCTTGACGCCGCCGGGCACGGCGCCGCCGGCCGTGCCGGTCGCGTCACGCTGGATGAGCGCACAGTAGGGGTTGGAGCCATAGGCCAGGCTCGAGTCGTAGCAGAGCGACTGGAACAGGGTGTTGACCGGGATCGTGCCGACCTGGTCGGAGATGTTGTAGCGGAAGAAATCCACCGACATCTTCAGGCGCGGCACCCAGTGCGGCTGGAACACGAAGCCCAGCTGGTAGGTGTCGGCGGTTTCCGGACCAAGGCCAGGGTTGCCGCCCTGCAGCAGCTGCAGCGACGAGCGGCCGGTGCCGATGTTCGACACGAAGGTCGCCGAGTTCCAGCCGGCGATCGCCGCGGCGCAGGTGACCGCGCGAGCGGCCTTCTGGGCGGCGGTGGCCGTGGCGTAGACGTCCTTGTCGCAGGGGTCGACGGCCGTGGTGGTGAAGTTCACCGACTGCGGCGCGTAGAGCTCCACGATGTTCGGCGCACGGACGGCCGTGCCC
>CAMFHW010000123.1 GCA_945952175.1 uncultured Phenylobacterium sp.
GCCCGGCACTCCATCAGCCCGGCCTGGCGCGCGTCCTCGGTCTCGACGATGCCGCCGGGCATGGGCAAGGCCGTGGCGACGTCCGACCAGCGGGTGAGCCGGCGGCGCTCCTCGAACGGGAAGTCGAACAGGGTCGCCAGCATCTGGGTGGTGAGCTCGATCGAGACCCGGTCGACCCAGTCGAACGCCTCGCCGCGCGGCAACTGGTCGAGGATGCGGCCGGCCCGCTCGCGGATGATCGGCTCCAGCACCATCAGGTTGGCGGGCGAGACCACCGGGCTCACGGTCTTGCGCTGCACGTCGTGCTTGGGCGGGTCCATGGCGATGAAGCTCGGCCGGCGCAGGTCGGGCCGCGCGTCGCGGATGGTGATGCCGCCGAGCGCCGCCGCGGAGGAAAAGGCCTGGTGGTTGGTGTCCACCGCCATGATGTCGGCATAGCGGGTGACCGACCAATAGGGGCCGAACTCGCTGTCGCGGCACCAGTGCACCGGCTCCTCGGCGCGCAGGCGCTCGAAGTAGGGCCAGAAGGTGTTGGTGCGGAAGAGCTCCGGATCGCCCGGGTTCATGTCCTCCAGGGGGATCGAATAGGCCCGGTTACGCGCCTCGTCGGCCAGATTCACGGCGCCGTCAGCCATGGTGCGATCTCCCTGGGAGTCGGCGCTCGTGGCGCCGTTGAAGGGATGAAAGCCCAATCGGAGGGCCGCAACAAGCCGCCGAAATCGAACTAAGTTTGGTTCTGACGGGCGGCCCAGGTCGCATAGAGGGCCGGCCCAGCGACGGCCACGGGGTGATGGCGGACGTCGAGGGCCTGGTCGGCCAGGGGCTTGGCGAGCTCGGCGTAGACCGCGGAGGTCGATAGGCCGTAGGGCTCACCATCGGCGTTGGAATGGGCGAAGCGCACGGCCGCCACACCGGTCAGATGCATCGCCGCCAGGCACATCGGACAAGGCTGGCCGCTGGCATAGACCACGCAGCCGTCGAGGCGCGGGCCCCCGAGCGCCTGGGCCGCCTTGCGCATCGCGCTGAGCTCGGCATGGGCGGTCGGGTCGCCCGTGGCCCCGATCTCGTTGACGCCGCTGGCGATGACCGCGCCGTCCTTGACGACCAAGGCGCCGAAGGGCCGACCGCCGCGCTCGACATTGGCGCGGGCCAGCGCGACGGCCTCCTGCAGGAAGACTTCGTCGGAGTTCATGACACCTCCTGGGCTTGCCGGATCCGGCGCGCGGTCTCGGCGGACAGTTTGAGGCCCGACGCGGCGATGTTCTCCATCAGATGAGGCATGCGCGTGGCGCCGACGACCGCGCAGGCGACGCTCGGGTTGGCCAGCACATAGGCCAGGGCCGCCTGGGAGGCGCTCATGTCCGGCAGGTCGTGCAGGAAACGGAAGCGCCGCCCGGCCGCGAGCTCGCCGCGATGGTTCTTCAGCGCACGCAGCAGGTACCATAGGTCGCGCGGGCCACGCAGCCGTAGTCCGTGCAGGTGGCCCATGGCCAAGGGCATGCCCGCCAGGACGCCCTTCCCCGCCTCGGTCGCCCGCGCGATCAGCGGCGCGCGCTCGGGGCGCAGCACATTGTAGTCGACCATGACGACGTCGAACCCAACCAGGCCGATCGCGCGATCGATCACGGCGGGGTCGAAGCTGTTGAGCCCCAGCGCACGGACCAGCCCCCTCGCCTTCAGGCCTTGCAAGGCCCCGACGAAGTCGTCCGTCAGTTCCTCGATGGCCGGCCCGTGAAGCTGAAGCAGCGGCAGGCTTTCCAGGCCCAGGCGCCTCAGGCTCTCGACGGCGCTCGCTTCGATCGCGGCAGGGCTCATGTCGCGGACGACGCGGCCGTCGGCAAAGCGCGTGCCCGCCTTGGTGGCGACCACCACGCGGGAGAGGTCCCTGCCCTTCAGCGCCCGGCCCAGGCGCGGCTCGGCCTCGCCGCGCGAATAGACCGCGCCCGTGTCGAAGAAGGTGACCCCGCGGTCGAGGGCGGCATGGACCAGGGCCAAGGCCTCAGCCTCGGCGAAGGCCGGCATGCCCCACCAGCTCGCACAGCCGAAGCCGATTTCCGAGACGGTCAAGCCAGTCGCGCCCAGCGGACGGTAGAGCATGGGTCAGGCGCCGCGCACGGCGTAGAGGAAGCGGGCGTAGCCGATCTCGGCGGCGTTCTTGGCGAGCTCGATATTGGCCCAGGCCACCACGTCGGCGAATGGCCCATCCCGCATCGGCCAGCGCGAAGCGCCGCTGGCGGTCAGGTCGGCCGTCTCGACGCCCGCCAGCCACCGATCGCGGAGGCCTTGCAACTCATCCCGCACGGCCCTGGCGTCGCCCGGCCAAGTGACCGCCTCGCGGGTCAGGGCCGCCGGCCCGAAATTGTGGTCCAGCGCCATCGACCACCAGAAGAGCATGTGCCAGGTCGTCCAGGCGATGCTGGACGGGCCGAGGTCGTAGGTCTCGCGGTCCGGCCACTGCCCGCGCCACAGGCCGTCGTCGCCGCGCAAGACATGCAATCCAGCCGCCGCCGGCCGCCAGAGACATTCCTCCGTGGTCAGTCCGTCGAGGTGATGGGCCGCAAGCTTCCAGGCCGTGTCGAACTGGCGCAGCAGGGTCTCGCGCATCGGGCGGTCCACATTCCCGCGAAATCGGCTAGAAGACCCGCCGCGGGCGGCTAGCTCAGTTGGTCAGAGCACCTGGTTTACACCCAGGGGGTCGGGGGTTCGAACCCCTCGCCGCCCACCACTTCCCTGGCAGGCGGTCACGAAAACGACGGCCGCCAGCCCGGCGACCGTCCTTTCCGGTAATCGGATCTGCGCGGTGGCCTAGTTCAGCGCGCCCTTCAGGCCTTCGCCGACGCGGAAGCGCGCGGTCTTGGAGGCCGGCCGCTTCACGGTCTCGCCCGTGCGCGGATTGCGGGCCGTCCCCGCGGCGCGCTTGACCGGCACGAAACTGCCGAAACCCACGAGACGGACTTCGTCTCCCGCCTTCAGCGACGCCGTGACGCTGTCGATGAACGCCTCCAGCGCGTCCTTCGCCTGCGCCTTGTTGAGCCCCGCCTTGTCGGCGATCGCCGTCACGAGTTCGGCCTTGGTCATATCCTGTCTCTCCCAGCCCGTTCTTGTTTTCCGCGAACCGCTCGCGGTTCTCGCGTGGCTGCCTCGCGGGGGCCGATTATGTCGGTCCTGAGGCAGCCGTCAAACGGACGCGGCGCGGGAAATTCCCGCGCCGCGCGAATTAACGTCGATTTTCGTCAATTCAGTGGGTGACGACACCTTCCTCGTGGCCATCGTCCGGATTCACCGAGACCGCGGGGGTTTCCGGTTCCTTCCAGTCGATGGGCGTGAGCGGCTCGGTGAGCGCCCGCGAAAGCACCTGGTCGATGGTCGAGACCGGGATGATCTCCAGCCCAGCCTTCACATTGTCCGGGATATCGGCCAGGTCCTTCACGTTCTCGTCCGGTATCAGCACCGTCTTGACGCCCGAGCGGAGCGCCGCGAGCAGCTTCTCCTTCAGGCCGCCGATGGCGGTGACCCGACCGCGCAGGGTGACCTCGCCGGTCATGGCGATGTCCTTGCGGATAGGGATGCCAGTCAGGACCGACACGATGGCGGTGGCCATGGCCGCGCCAGCGGACGGACCGTCCTTGGGCGTGGCGCCGTCCGGCACGTGGATGTGCACGTCGGTCTTCTCGAACACCGGCGGCTCGATGCCGAAGTGGGTCGCCCGGCTGCGCACGAAGCTGTTCGCCGCGGCGATCGACTCCTTCATCACGTCCTTCAGGTTGCCTGTGATGGACATGCGGCCCTTGCCCGGCATCTTGACCGCCTCGATGGTCAGGATGTCGCCGCCGAACTCGGTATAGGCCAGGCCGGTGATGATGCCGACCTGATCTTCCGCGTCGGTCTCGCCGTAGCGGTACTTGCGCACCCCGGCGTACTTGGCCAGCCGCTCGTCATCGACCGTGATCGCCAGCACCTTCTCGCGCATCAGGTCGCGCACGACCTTCCGCGCCAGGTTGCCCAGTTCCCGTTCCAGCGACCGCACGCCGGCTTCCCGGGTGTAGTAGCGGATGAGGTTGCGGATCGTGTCGTCCGGCACCACGAACTCGGCGGCCGTCAGGCCGTGGTCCTTGGTCAGCTTGGGCAGCACGTGCCGCTTGGCGATCTCGACCTTCTCGTCCTCGGTGTAGCCGGGGATGCGGATGATCTCCATGCGGTCCAGCAGAGGCTGGGGCATGTTCAGGCTGTTGGCGGTGGTGACGAACATCACCGGCGACAGGTCGTAATCGACCTCCAGATAGTGGTCGGCGAAGGTGGAGTTCTGCGCCGGGTCCAGCACCTCGAGCAGGGCCGAGGACGGGTCGCCCCGCCAGTCGCTGCCCATCTTGTCGATCTCGTCCAGCAGGAAGAAGGCGTTGGTCGACTTCGCCTTCTTCATCGACTGGATGATCTTGCCGGGCATCGAGCCGATATAGGTCCGCCGGTGGCCGCGGATCTCGGCCTCGTCGCGCACGCCGCCCAGGGAGACGCGCACGAACTCACGGCCGGTCGCTTCCGCGATCGACTTGCCCAGCGAGGTCTTGCCCACGCCGGGAGGACCGACGAGGCACAGGATCGGGCCCTTCAGGGAGCCGGTGCGCGACTGTACGGCCAGATATTCGAGGATCCGTTCCTTGACCTTCTCCAGACCATAGTGGTCGTGCTCGAGCACGGCCTCGGCCTTTTCCAGGTCGATGGGCTTGGTCTTGGCCTTGCCCCACGGGATCGACAGCAGCCAGTCGAGATAGTTCCGCACGACGGTGGATTCCGCCGACATCGGGCTCATGTTGCGCAGCTTCTTCAGCTCGGCCTCCGCCTTGGTGCGGGCCTCCTTGGAGAGCTGGGTCTTCTTGATGCGCTTCTCGAGCTCGATCAGTTCGTCGCGCTGATCGTCCTGTTCGCCCAGCTCGCGCTGGATCGCCTTCATCTGCTCGTTGAGATAGTACTCGCGCTGGGTCTTCTCCATCTGCCGCTTCACGCGGTTGCGGATCTTCTTCTCGGTCTGCATGACCGAGATCTCGCCCTCCATGAGGGCGAAGACCTTCTCCAGGCGCTTCACGACATTGAAGACTTCCAGCAGGTTCTGCTTCTCGGTGATCTTCACCGACAGGTGGCTGGCGATGCGGTCGGCCAGTTCCCCGGGGCTGTCGACCTGGGGCATGGACGCCAGCGCCTCCGGCGGCACCTTCTTGTTCAGTTTGACGTAGTTCTCGAACTGCTCGACCACGGCGCGCGACAGCGCCTCGGCCTCGGCCGAACCGGCGCCGTCCTCCGAGATCAGCGCGATCTCGGCCTCGTAGTATTCTTCCTGGCCGGTGAACTTGGAGATGCCGGCCCGCGCCTTGCCCTCGACCAGCACCTTCACGGTGCCGTCGGGCAGCTTCAGCAGTTGCAGGACGGTGGCGACGACGCCGACGTCATAGATCCCTTCCGGGGACGGGTCGTCGTCGTCCTTGTCCTTCTGGGTGGCGAGCAGGATCTGCTTGCCGGGGGTCTTCATCGCTTCTTCAAGCGCGCGCACAGACTTCTCGCGGCCCACGAAAAGCGGCACCGGCTGATGCGGGAACACCACGATGTCCCGCAACGGAAGAATGGGCAGGGTCTTGATCTCGGTCATGATGCATCAACTCCTGGCCGGCCCCCCTTTCTAGGCAGAGCCAAGCCCTTGTCCGGGCCGTGGTCACTCGGGCGATGCGCCCGAGTCGGACGACCCAGCCGTCTTTCAAGACGGTTTGTCAGCGCCTTTATGTGGACGCTTCGCGCATCCATTCAAGCTGAGCCGGATGCTGAGCCCCAAACCCCTTCCGAAGTGTGTTCGTTCCGGCCCACGGCGAATTGCCGCACGGGCGATCTGGAAGCCTCAGCGCGCACCGCGGCCGGGGGCGGTGAACAGCCCGATGAGGCCCGCTCCGGCCGCGCCGATCGCCGCCGCGATCATGGCGATCCGGTAGCCGCCGGCGGCGCCCGCGCCCTGCGGCGCGACGAATCCCACCAGGGCGACCGCCAGCAGGCCCGCGACCCGCGCCACCGCGTTGTTCACGCCGGACGCCGCGCCCTCGTAGTCCTCCGACACCGAGCCCAGCACGACGTCGGTCAGAGGCGCCACGGCGAGGCCCAGGCCGAGGGCGAGAACCGCCAAGCCCGGAAACACACCCAGCCAGTAGTCGAACGCGGAGGCGGTGGCCGCCAGGATCGCGAAGCCGGCCCCCGCCAGCATAGGTCCCACCGACAGCATGAACCGCGCGCCGAGCCAAGCGGTCAGGCGGCCCGCGAGGGGCGACAGCAGGCTGAGCCCGATCGACAGCGGTAGCAGGGCCGCACCGGCCGCCGTCGCGTCGTAGCCTCGCGCCTGGATCAGCTGGTAGGGCAACAGGAACAGCGCGCCGCCGAAGGCGCCGTAGAGCAGCAGGGTCAGGCCATTGGCGCCGGAGAAGGCCCGCGAGCGGAATAGGGTCAGCGGCAGCATCGGGGCGCTCGCCTTCCGCTCGATGGCCAGGAACACGGCCACGGCCACCAGGCCGCCGACGAGCGCGACAATCACCAGGGGCTCGGCGGGGCCGCGGCGCGGCGCGTCCGTCAGGCCCCAGGTGATGGCGGCGAGCCCCAGGGTGGCCGCCGCCGCGCCCATGAGGTCGACGGGTCCCCGGCTCGATGCGCGGCTCTCCTTGGCTCCGAACGCCAGGAAGAGAACGGCAAGGGCGGCGACGGGCAGGTTGATCAGGAACACGGCGCGCCAGGAGACCGTATCGGTGAGCCAGCCGCCCAGCACCGGCCCCAATGCGCTGGTGAGGCCGCCGGCCCCGGCCCAGATGCCGATTGCCCGTCCCCGCGCCGCCTTGTCGAAGGCCGCGCCCAGGATGGCGAGGCTGGCCGGGACCAACAGGGCCGCGCCCACCCCCTGGATCATGCGGGCGGCGATCAGCAGGGCGAGGCTCGGGGCGAGGCCGCAGAGCAGCGAGGCGAGGCTGAAGAGCCCCACCCCGATCATAAAGACCCGCTTGCGGCCATAGCGGTCCGCCGCCGCCCCGCCCGCCAGGACCAGGGCGCCGAGCATCAGCATGTAAGCGTTCATCACCCACTGGGCCTGGGCGAGATCGCCGCCGAGACTCTTCTGGAGCACCGGGAGGGTGAGGTTTACCGCGGAGCCGTCGATGAACGCCAGGCTGGATCCCAGGACCGTACCGGCCAAGACGAGCGACGCTCGCCCGCCGCCGACATGGGTTTCGGCGGCCGAAGAGACCACGCCGCGATCGCAGGGCGACGGGGCGAGCTGGCTCATGGGATGGCGCGGTCAGCGCGCGGCGGGCGGCTCATGGCGGATACGATACAGCCTCGCGAAGCCCTTGTCGGCGACGAGCTCGGCATCCGCGGCGGACAGCTCCCCGCGATCCGGCTTACCCGAGCCGGCGTCAAGCAAGAGGATGTAGTCGAAGTCGCGCCGCCAGTGATCGAGGTAGCGATGCAGCGGCGGGTGGGGCGACACATCGAGGTCCTCGATCCGCGCCGGTTGACCACCCCAGGGCTGGCTGATGGCGGCGAACCGCCCCTGCACGGTCAGGGGTTGCTGGCCCTTTATGGCGAACAGCATCGGCACGAACACCCTCTGCTGCGGAACGGCGAGTTCGCCATAGCCCGCAAAGGCGGCGACATCGCCGAAATAGCGGCCCAGCGGCGCCGCCGCCCGCTGGGCGGGGGTCGCCTCGCGGCGCAGGGGCAGCACGGCCGAGCCGGCCGGCACGCTGGCCACCGCCTCGCGCACGGCGCGGATGTCACCCTGGGCCGAGATCCAGGCCGCCGCCACCAGGGCGGTGCGCGACGCCACCAGGAGCGCCAGTGCGAGGGTCAGGGCCAGGCGCGCCTGGATGCGGGCGAAGTTGGGCAGCACCGCCGCCAGCAGGATGAAGGCCGCCATGGTCGGGGCCCGGAACTCCAGCCAGTAGGCGTCGCCGATCTGGGTCGGCATCACCAGGGAGACCGCCAGGAACGCCAGGCCGGCCAGCAATAGGCCCGCGTGGACGTCGAGCCGGCGCAAGATCGCCGCCACCGTCACCACGCCCAGCAGGAACAGCACCGTGAGCGCGTCGAGCGGCAGGGAATAGGAATGGAACGCCGTCAGCAGCACCGCAGCCGCATAGCGCAGGGTGAAGGGCTCCCAGGTGACCGCCGTGGGCCCCTGCCCCACGTGCCCGGGCGCGTGCGGCGCCAGCAGGAACACCAGGGCGACGGCCGCGAGGGTCGGCGCAACGACGAGCAGGCCCGGCAGGATCTTCGCCCGCCCGCTGTCCCACCGCAGGAGCGGCGCGGCCTCCCGCCCCAGGCTGAGGCCGAGGATCACCCCGCCGTAACACATGGCGGAGAACGGATGGACCACCAGGCAGAGCACGGTGATCGCGAGACGGCCGAGGAAGGCCGGGATCGGCCCGGCGCGCACCAGCCGCGCGTCCAAGGCCCCGCCCAGGAAGGCGACGCCGAGGCCGATATCGAAGTTCATGAAGCCGGCCAGGACCGTCTTGCCGAAGGCGGGCAAGGCGATGGCGAGCTGCCAGCCGTGCGGACCGCCGAAGATCCGGCGATGCAGCAGCATCGTCCCCAGGGATGGCAGGAGCACGGCGAGCGCGGCGCAGATCGCGCCGACCAGCGACTTGCCGATGATGGGCCCGAGCCCGGCGGCGATCAGATCGATACCGATCGTGGTGGAGGTCCGTGACCAGTCGACCCGATAGATCTGGTCGATGGGCGCGAGCTGATCGCCGCCCGCGATCATCCACAGGCGCGCATTGTGGTTGGCGTAGTCCAGCAGCGGGGGCGTATCGACCAGGAAGACCGGCGCGAGCAGCGCCAGGTAGGCCAGGAGGATGAGCCAACTGATGGCCTGTGCGCCGGGCGCGCCACCGCGCGCGGGGTTCACGGGATCCGACAATCGCGCCTCGCCTGTCAGGAGCGCGGCGCCCCGGCGCCCCCCGGGGCCGGACCGCAACTCGACTGTCGAGAAGAACGCCTCAGGATCAGGTCCTTCTCAAGGCCAAACGCGCAGGGCGCGAACTAGGCCGCGCCGCCCTTGTCGCGGCGTTCCGCATAGATGATCAGGGGCTGAGCCCGGCCCTCGACCACCTCGGCGTTCACGACCACCTCTTCGACACCGTCATAGGTCGGCAGTTCGTACATGGTGTCGAGCAGGATGCCTTCGAGGATCGAACGCAGACCGCGGGCGCCCGTCTTGCGCTGGATCGCCTTGCGGGCGACGGCGTTGAGCGCGTCGTCGGTGAAGGTCAGGCCCACGTTCTCCATGTCGAAGAGACGCTGGTACTGCTTCACGAAGGCGTTCTTCGGCTCGGTGAGGATCTTCACCAGGGCCGGCGCGTCCAGGTCGTCCAGGGTGGCGATCACCGGCAGGCGGCCGATGAATTCCGGGATCAGGCCGAAGCGCAGCAGATCGTCCGGCTCCACCTGGCGGAAGATTTCGCCCGTGCGGCGATCGTCCGGGTCGGAAACCTTGGCGCCGAAGCCGATCGAGGTGCCTTGACCGCGCGCCGAGATGATCTTCTCGAGGCCGGCGAAGGCGCCGCCGCAAATGAACAGGATGTTGGTGGTGTCGACCTGCAGGAACTCCTGCTGCGGATGCTTGCGCCCCCCTTGCGGCGGCACGGAGGCGACGGTGCCTTCCATGATCTTCAGC
>CAMFHW010000124.1 GCA_945952175.1 uncultured Phenylobacterium sp.
CCGACGAGCCGGACTTCGAGGCGCCCGGCTACGAAAAGCTCGACGTGCGCGACTACGGCGCCGCGCGGGTGTGGTTCCTGAAGTATCTGGGCTAGCCCCCTCACCCCGGCCCTCTCCCCTTGCGGGGGAGAGGGAGCTCGACCTGTTCCTCTCCCCCCCCCGAGGCGGAGAGGTTAGGTGAGGGGGAGCCTCACCACGCCTTCATCGTCGTGCGGTTGTCGAGCTGGCTCCGCAGGTTCACCAGGCCGTCTCGCGTGATGCGATAGGGGCCTCCGCCTTTGCTGGCGATCAGGCGCTTCTTCTTCAGGCTCTTGAAGACGACGAGGTCGCAGTCGGAGAGCCGCCAGCCGTCGCGGGTGATGCACTCGGCGCTGAGGATCGCGCCTTTCGGGTCGCGTTCGATGAGGATAGCGCCGCCCTGGGCGAGCGCGTGCAGCGTGCGTTGCTGCGCTTTGGAGATGTTCAAGCAAGTATCCGGGATCAGGCATGACAATGCGCGCCCGCACTGGGCGCGGACGGATCGGGCCTGGTCGCCGATCAGATGCGAGGCTCCGGTCGGCGGTTAGGCCCGGGCCTCGAACGCAAGCTCAGTCATGCTTCCCCCGAATGGGACGAACGTCATCCTATTGCGGCGCTCGCGCAATGCAACGTCGAATATATTCTTTAGATGTGCTCATGATCATCCGATAAATACTGAAAGTGTGATCGATTGATGGTTTTATGACAAATATATGAAGGCATTGATGGGCTCATAGGCAATATAGACGACTTGCGGATTCATCGTCCGTTAGCTTGCCCCGCCTAGAAAGCTGAACCGTAACCGGTGCGGGATTTCAGTATGCTCGGCGCGCTCGTAGACCTCATCCAGGGATCGCCTCCCGTCGCGCCGGACCTGCCGGGCGCCAAGGTCTATGAGCGGTTCCAGGCTGAGCCGGACGCGCTCGCCATCGCCGTAGTCGACCAGGAGGGCCGCCCGATCGGCCTGGTGGAGCGCAACGCCTTCTTCCTGGCCATGGCCGACCACTATGGCCGCGCGCTCTACGCCAAGCGTCCGATCTCGATGCTCATGAACGCCGACCCGCTGGTGGCCGACGCCGATGTGCTGGTCGCCGATTTCTGCGGCCAGGTCCTGGCCGAGCGGCCTTCGGAGCTGCTGCGCGGTTTCATCGTGACGCAAGGCGGCCGCTACGCTGGCGTCGGCAGCGCGCTCTCCCTGCTGCAGGCGGTGAGCGCCGCCCACCAGGCGCACGCCGAGGAGATGACGCGGGCCAAGCAGGACGCCCAGGCCGCCCTAACCGCCAAGTCGCAGTTCCTGGCGGTGATGAGCCACGAGATCCGAACCCCGCTGAACGGGGTGCTGGCCATCGCCGACATTCTGGAGCGCAAGCTCGCCCAGCCGGAACTGGCGCCCTATGTGCGCAGCATCCAGGATTCCGGCGAGACCCTGTTGCGGCTGCTGACCGATGCGCTGGACCTGTCGCGCGCCGAGGCCGGGCGGCTGGAGCTGGCCGAGGAGGGCTTCGCCCTGCCGCGGATGGCCGAGGACCTGGCGGCGCTGTGGGGCGCACGGGCCGAGCTGAAGGGCCTGGGGCTGGAGGTGCGCTACGAGGGCGTGGCCGACCAGTGGGCGCTGGGCGACGAGATCCGGCTGAAGCAGGTGTTCAACAACCTGATCGGCAACGCGCTGAAGTTCACCGAGACGGGTGGGGTCGAGGTGATCCTGCGGGCGCGGCGCGACGACATCCATGTGCGGGTCGAGGGCGAGGTGGCCGACACCGGCGCAGGCGTGCCGGAGGATCGGCTCGGCAGCCTGTTCCAGCCGTTCAGCCAGACCCAGGCCGGGCTGCGCCAGGGCGGGGCGGGTCTGGGCCTGTCGATCTGCCGCCAGCTGGTCGAGCAGATGGGCGGAGCGATCCGGGCCGAGCATCGCGCCGGCGGCGGCTCGCGCTTCGTCTTCGAAGTCCCCCTCTACGACGTGCCGGCGCCCGAGGCGGCGGCGGTCGAGGCGGACGCCGAGGCGGTCGCGACCTCCGGCGGCCTGCACGTGCTGATCGCCGACGACAACCCGACCAACCGGCTGGTCGCCGAGACCCTGTGCGACATGTTCGGCTGCACGACCGAGAGCGTCGAGGACGGGCTCCAGGCCGTAGACGCGGTCGCCAGCGGCCGGTTCGACCTGGTGCTGATGGACATCAAGATGCCGAACCTGGACGGGGTGGGCGCGACGCGCCGCATCCGCGCGCTTGGCGACGGTGCGGCCGACGTGCCGATCCTGGCGCTCACCGCCAACGCCGACCCGTGGGACGCGGCGAGCTACCTGGCCCAGGGCATGAACGGCGTGGTCGAGAAACCGATCAAGGCCGAGCGCCTGATGAGCGCCATCAGCCAGCTGTTCGACGCCGAACGCCGCGCCGCGGCTTAGCCGTCATCCTGGGTCTTGTACCCAGGATCCCTCTATCCACCGCTCTGAGAGCGACGAGTTTCGCAGCTGCCCAGCCTCTTCATTGGGCGCAAAGTCAGCCGAGAGAGGGATCCCGGGCACAAAGGCCCGGGATGACGGAGGGGCCGAACGCCGCGCCGCGGCCTGAGGGCTTCCCAACATCGCCGTCTCGTCTAGGCTCGCCGCGCAGGCGGGGAGCGTGGCATGGCCGAGAACGTGATCGAGGGGCCGGTGGTCCGGGAACGGACCTTCTTCGGCCAGCCCATGGGGCTCGCCTATCTCTCGTTCACCGAGACCTGGGAGCGGTTCTCGTACTACGGCATGACGGCGCTGCTGGTGCTCTATATGAGCCAGTCGCTGCTGCTGCCCGGCCACATCGAGAACATCGGCGGGTTCGCCGGCTTCCGCGCCGCGCTGGAGGGCGTGTTCGGGCCGATGACGCCGCTGGCGCTGGCCTCGCAGATCTACGGGCTCTACACCGGCTTCGTCTATTTCACCCCGGTGTTCGGCGGGTTCATCGCCGACCGCTGGATCGGGCGGCGCGCCGCCGTGGCCCTGGGCGCGATCCTGATGAGCGCCGGGCACATGGCCATGGCGTTCGACCAGTCCTTCCTCCTGGCGCTCGCCCTGCTGATCGTCGGCTGTGGCTTCCTGAAGGGCAACATCTCGGCCCAGGTGGGCGCGCTCTATCCGCTGGACGACGGCGAGGGGCGCACGCGCGCCTACGCGATCTATTCCATGGGCATCAATGTGGGCGCCGTCGCCGGCCCCCTGGCCTGCGGCCTGCTCGCCCAGATCTGGGGCTGGCATGTCGGCTTCGGCCTGGCCGGCGTGCTGATGCTGATCGGGCTCGGCACCTATCTCGCCGGCTATCGCTACCTGCCGGAGCAGGGGCCGCGCGCCGCGCCGGAGGCCCGCGCGCCGCTGACGCCGCACCAGTGGCGCGTGACGGCCGGCCTGCTGCTGGTCATGGCGCTGACCATCTTCCAGTCGATCATCTACTATCAGAACTCCAACATCGCGCTGGTGTGGATCGAGAAGGCGGTGGACCTGAGCCTGCTGGGCTTCCATGTGCCGGTGGCCTGGTTCAACTCGATCGACCCGTTCGTCAGCATCGTCTTCGTGCCCTTCCTGCTCGGCCTCTGGCGTTGGCAGGACAAGCATGGGGGGGAGCCCTCCGAGATCGGCAAGATCGCCACCGGCGCCCTGATCGCGGCGCTGGCCAACCTGTTCCTGGTGCTGGCGACCCTGACCGGGCCCAGGAGCTCGGTGCTGTTCCCGATCGCCTACGACATGCTGCTGGGGGTGGCCTTCCTCTACTACTGGCCGCCGATCCTGGCCCTGATCTCGCGGGCCGCCCCGCCGCAACTCCGGGCCACCCTGATGGGCAGCGTCTTCCTCACCCTGTTCGCCGGCAACCTGATCATCGGCTGGATCGGCGGCTTCTACGAGAAGATGGGGCCGACCGGATTCTGGGGCCTGCAGGTCGCGATCGGCGTGGCCGGCGCCATCCTCGCCTTCGCCCTGATGCGACCGCTGGAGCGCCTGCTGCTGCCCGAGGACAAGGCCGCTTGACCCTCACGCCGCGTGATCCCTGAACTCTCGCGTCCGTCAACAGGACGAGGGTGATGAGCGTCTACACCGTGAGCGAAGTGGCGAGGATCTCGGGCGTCTCCGTCCGGGCCCTGCACCACTATGGCGGGATCGGGCTGGTGAAGCCGGACCACGTCGGCGAGAACGGCTACGGCTACTATGGCCGAGGCGAACTCCTGCGCCTGCAGCAGATCATGTTCCACAGGGAGCTCGGCTTCCCGTTGGATCAAATCCGCAGGGTGCTGGACGATCCCGGCTTCGACCGGCTCGCGGCGCTGCGCGCGCATCGGGTGCGGCTGATGGCGGAGGCCCGGCGCTATCGCGACCTGGTGAAGACCCTCGACGCCACCCTCGCCGAACTCGAAGGAGAAACGGACGTGAGAGAGCAGGCGATGTTCAAGGGCTTCGACCCCGAGAAACAGAAGGAACACGAGGCCTGGCTGGTCGAGCGCTATGGCGAGGGGGTGAGGCCGCGCATCGACCAGGCGAATGATCGCATCAAAAAGATGAAGCCGGGCGAGTTTGCCGCCGGGGCGGCGGAGTTCAAGGCCATGGAATCTGAGATGGTGGCGGCCATGATCAAGGGCCTGCCTGCGGATTCGGAAGCGGTGCGCACGATTGTACGCCGCCTCCATGTTTGGGTCGGGAAGTCCTGGGGCCAGCTGCCGAGCCAGGAATGGTTCTGCTCTCTGGCCGCGATGTACCAGGAGAATCCCGACTTCCGCGCCCGGTATGAAGGTCGGGCCAAAGGCCTCACGGACTACATGACGGCTGCCATGATAGCCTTCGCCAAGGCGGAGCTGGCCTAGCGCCGGCCGAACAGCCGCTCGATGTCGGCGAGCTTGAGCTCCACATAGGTCGGACGGCCGTGGTTGCACTGGCCGGAATGGGGCGTGGCCTCCATCTGGCGGAGCAGGGCGTTCATCTCCGGCGCGGTCAGGCGGCGGCCGGCCCGGACCGAGCCGTGGCAGGCCATGGTCGAGCAGACCTCGGCCAGGCGTTCCTTCAGGGCGAGCGCCTGGCCGTTCTCGGCGATGTCGTCGGCGATGTCGC
Organism: uncultured Phenylobacterium sp.; assembly: GCA_945952175.1. GTDB lineage: Bacteria > Pseudomonadota > Alphaproteobacteria > Caulobacterales > Caulobacteraceae > Phenylobacterium. The sequence goes on from CAMFHW010000124.1 coordinate 5,087, forward strand.
GGATCAGGCCGGTGACGTCGGTCTCGCCCAGCAGGGCGGGGGTCTCGCGCACCAGGATGGCGCCGGGGCCGAAGGGCTCGACCATCAGGCCCAGGGCCGCGAGCTCCTCGGCCTTGGCGGCGACGCGCTCGGCCTCCGCGGGATCGAGCTCCACCACCTCGGGCAGCAGCAGGACCTGGCGGGCGACGCCGCCCTCGTCCATCTCGACCTTCATCCGCTCATAGACCAGCCGCTCGTGGGCGGCGTGCTGGTCGACGATGACCACCCCGTCGCGGGTCTGGGAGACGATATAGGTCTCGTGCACCTGGGCGCGGGCGGCGCCGAGCGGGAAGTCGACGGGGTCGAACACCACCGAGGGTGCGGGCGGCTCGGCCACCCCTGGCGCGCCATAGGCCTGGGCCGTCGGATAGGCCGTGGGCTCGGCGCGAGCCGAGACCTCGGTGAGGCCGGGGATCGCCTGGGCGACGGCCTGGGCCATCGCATTCGGTTGCCAGCCCCCGGCGCGCCAGGCGGAGAAGCCCTCGGCCGACGGCTGAGACGGCGGGGCGTAGGCCGGGCGCAGGTGCGAGAGCGCGTCCTCGGCCACCGAGGTCGAGGCCCGGTGGCCGGCGCCGGCCAGGGTGTGGCGCAGGCCGCCGACGATCAGGCCGCGCACTAGGGCCGGATCGCGGAACCGCACCTCCGCCTTGGCGGGGTGGACGTTGACGTCGACCTGGTTCGGATCGAGCTCCAGATAGAGCGCCACCAGCGGGTGGCGGTCGCGGGCCAGGAAGTCGGCATAGGCGCCGCGCAGGGCGCCCTGCAGCAGGCGGTCGCGCACCGGCCGCCCGTTCACGAACAGGTACTGGTGGGCGCTGTTGCCGCGGTTGAAGGTGGGCAGGCCCGCGAAGCCGGACAGCCGCACGCCGTCGCGCTGGTAGTCGACCTGCAGGGCGTTGTCGGCGAAGTCGCGGCCCATGATGGCGGCCAGGCGCGCGAGCCGTCCGTCGGGGCCTTTCGACTCGGCGGGCAGACGCAGGGTGCGACGGCCGTCGAGGTCGAGGGCGAAGCCGACCGCCTCGTGCGCCATGGCCTGGCGCTTGATCTCCTCGGCGATGGCCAGGGCCTCGGCGCGCTCGGACTTCATGAACTTCAGCCGCGCCGGGGTGGCGTAGAACAGGTCGCGCACCTCGACCCGAGCGCCGTGCGGGCCGGGGAAGGGCGAGGGCGCCACGGGCGCGACCGCGCCCGCCTCGACCAGGATCATGTGGGCGTCGGCGGAACCGCGGGCGCGCGAGGCGATCGACAGACGCGCCACCGAGCCGATGGACGGCAGGGCCTCGCCGCGGAAGCCGAGGGTGGCGATGTTCAGCAAATCGTAGTCGCCGGCCTCGTCGGGGCCGAGCTTGGAGGTGGCGTGGCGCTCGATGGCGAGGGCCAGTTCATCGGGCGACAGGCCGGAGCCGTCGTCGGCGACCAGGATGCGCGACAGGCCGCCGCCGTCCGCCTGGACCTCGACCTGGGCCGCCCCGGCGTCCAGGGCGTTCTCCACCAGCTCCTTGACCGCGCTCGCGGGTCGCTCCACCACCTCGCCGGCGGCGATGCGGTTGACGGTTTCGGGCGGAAGGCGGCGGATCGGCATGGTCAGTCAGGCTCTCGCCGCAATATAGGACGATTCCAGCGAGGCGCCCGGATGGTTGGACCGATGAAGCTTTCGAGACTGGCCGCCGCCCTGACCTTCGGCCTCGCCCTGGCGGCCCCCGCGCTCGCCCAGGCGCCGGTCCCCGCGCCGCCCAAGCCCGACCCCAACGATCCCGACGCGACCCTGGTGGAGGAGCTGGTGGTCACCGGCCGCCTGCCCGGCCCGGCCTGGTGGCGCGTGTCGGACGCCGACACCACCGTCTATGTGCTGGGCGCGCCCAGCGTGGCGCCCAAGCACCAGGAATGGGACCGGGTGATCTTCGAGCGGCGGCTGGAGGGCGCCAATGCGGTGATCCTGCCGTTCAACGGCCTGAAGGTGCGCCTGGCCGGCGCGCCGGGGGCCCTGTTCAGCTATCTGCGGCTGAAGTCGGGGCGGCCGTTCGAGGACAATCTCGACCCCGCGACCCGCGCGCGGTTCGCCGCCGCGCGGGGCAAGCTCGGCGAGCCGGCCGACCACTACAAGACCAACCATCCGCTGGCCGCCGGCCTCATGCTGATCAACGACTACCGCGACAAGGAGGGGCTCACGACCACCGACCCCACCAAGCTGATCAAGTACCTGGCACAGCGGAAGAAGGTGCGGATCGTTCAGCGGGCCTATGACCTCGGTCCCCTGCTCGGTGCGGTGACGCGGACGTCGCCGGCGGCGGGGCGCACCTGTCTGGACGAGGTGCTGCACGAGGTGGAGGCGGGCCCGGGTGGAACCCTGGCGGCCTCGCGGGCCTGGGCGACCGGCGACGTGGCCGGCGCGCTGGAGGCCGAGCGCAGCTACGAGCGCTGCCTGGCGGTGACGCCCGGGGCCCTGGCCTTCGACAATCGGGTGAAGTCCGATCTGGTGACCGACATCCAGACGGCGCTGAAGACGCCGGGCCACGCCATCGCCGTCGCGCCGCTGCGCACCCTGCTCGCCCAGGGCGGCGTGCTCGATCGCCTGCGGGCGGCCGGCTACACGGTCAAGACGCCGGGCGAGGAATAATCCTTGCCGTCATCGCCGGCCTTGTGCCGGCGACCCATAGACGTCTGTTGTCCAGGACGAGTTTCTGACTCGGAGATCATGGGTGGCCGGGACAAGCCCGGCCATGACGTCCGGTGTTTACAGACCCGGCAGCTTCAGCTTGGTCTGCTTTTCGCGGGCGATGATCACCGGCTTGTCGCCGATCAGGGCCTTGATCTTGGCGTCCTCGGCGGCGGCGTCGACCGGGGCCGGGGTGTCGGCGCCGGTGTTCTGGGCGGTGGAGACCGCGCGCGGCTCGCCCTGCTTCCAGAACATGATCTTGTCGGCGAACGACTTGTCCTTGTGGGCGATGTCGCCGGTCTCGTCGTCGACGACGAAGCGGATCAGCGGGTCGGCCTTGTCGGCGCCGGCCTTGGCGACCAACAGCTTCTCGCCGTCATCGCGCTCGGCGGCCTCGCGACGGCCCAGCAGCGCGTTGCGCGCGGCGCTTTCGGGCTGCAGCTCCTGCGGGCGCGGCTCACCGGGGGCCGGCGGGCGAAGCGCGTAGTCCGGGGGCACTACCAGCGGCGCCTTGGAGACGACCCGGAACTCGTCCGGGGTGACCTTGGTCATGCCCAGCGCCTTGCGCGTGGAGGAGCATCCGGCGAGGCCGACGGCCCCGATCAGGGCGGTCGCCACGATCACTCGGTTGAGATTCATGAACTCAAAGGCTCCATTGGGCCGCCCCCGGCCGGGAAGGTTAAGTGAGATAGCGCAATCGGCGAGGTCCGCCAACGCGCATTAGGTCGCGAGGGTTTCGGGCGTTTTTCGGACCGAATCCAGCAGCAGGCAGATCACCCCGATGGTGATGGCGCTGTCGGCGACGTTGAAAACCCAGGGGAACATCAGCCGGGTCACGTCGACGAAGTCGACCACGGCGCCGAAGCGGGCGCGGTCGATGGCGTTGCCGATCGCCCCGCCCATGACGAGGCCCAGGCCCAGGCCCATCAGCGGCCGGGTGGCGTTGCGCGCCCACCAGGCCAGCAGGGCCGCCACGATCAGGGAGAAGGCCGTCAGCGCCCAGCGCACCAGGTCATGGTCGGCGCGGAACAGGCCGAAGCTCACCCCGCGGTTCCAGACCATGGTCAGGTGCAGCGGGCCGACCAGCGGCTGGCCCATGCCCTCGGGGAGGCCCAGCGACAGGAAGGCCGCCTTCACGATCTGGTCGACCACGATGACGACGGCGGCCAGGACGAAGGCCAGGCCGCCCAGGCGCGTGAACCCCTTGGCCTCAGCCATGGGCCGCGTCCCAGGCCGCCACCGCGTCGGCGTCGCGCAGCGACAGGTCCGGGTAGCGTGGATCGGAGCCGACCTCCGGAAGGACCCGCCAGGAGCGGGCGCATTTCCGGCCCTCGGCCTTCAGCGGCGCGACGGCGACGCCCGGCTGCTCGGCCAGGCGGAAGGCGCCGGCCGGGCCCTCGGCCGAGGCCAGGGTCGCCTGGCTGGTGCGGAACACCTCGGCGGCGTCCAGGCCGTCGAAGGCCGCCGCCAGGGCCGGGTCGGCGATCCAGACCTTCGGCGCCGCTTCCAGGGCCGCGCCCATCCTCTTCTCGCGGCGCTCGACCTCCAGCGCGCCGGTGACCACCGAGGTCACCGCCTGCACCTTGGCCCAGCGCTCGGCCTCGGCCGGGTTGGCCCAGGCGGCGGGCGTCTGCGGGAAGATGCGCAGGCTGTTGGAGCCGGCGTCCGGGAAGCGGGTCGACCAGGCCTCTTCGGTGGTGAAGGGGATCAGCGGCGAGAGCCAGATGGTCAGGCGCTCGAACACCGCGTCCATCACCGTGCGCGCGGCGCGGCGGCGCAGCGAATCCGGCCGGTCGCAATAGAGGGCGTCGCGGCGGATATCGAAGAACAGAGCCGACAGCTCGTTCTGGCAGAACTCGGTCAGCGGCCGGCTGACGTCCTGGAACAGATAGGCGTCGTAGGC
>CAMFHW010000125.1 GCA_945952175.1 uncultured Phenylobacterium sp.
TCCTGACCATCGCCGGGGTGACGACGGCGGCCTTCTTCGTCCGCGCCTACGCCTAGCGGCTAGAGGCTCACCTGGCCCTTGAACATCGGCGCGCAGCCGCCGCCGACCGTCGCGCGGATGCCGTCCGCCGCCCGGTGCGCGGTGACGTGGAGCTGGCTCGGCCGGCCCATCTCGACGCCCTGGGTCACCTCGAAGGCTGCGGTCTCGCCCCCGTCCAGCGACAGCAGCAGGGCCGCCAGGGTGGCGTTGGCGCTGCCGGTCGCCGCGTCCTCGAAGGTGCCCGACAGGGGCGCGAACATCCGCACCCGCAGCTTGTCGCCGTCGCGGGCGTAGAGATGGATCGACAGGCGGTCGCCGACCTCAGGGATGGTGGCCGCAACCTCGCGGCTGCCGGTCAGGTTGGGGCCGGCCTTGGCCAGGCCCTGCGGCGTCACCTCGGCGAACACGAAGTCCACGCCCACCGAGGCCTGGATCGGTTGGTGGCGCGCGGTGATCACGTCGGCCGCGTCGATCATGCAGCACTTGGCGACCTGTTCGGCCGTCAGGTTGAAGCCGGTCGACAGGGCCTGCGGGGCGGCGATCGCGGCGCCCGTGACCTGGCCCTCTGCGTCGCGCTCGACCTTCACCTCGACCAGGCCGGCGATCTCCTCGAACACCAGCGCCCCGTCCTTGTCGCGGCCGAGCTCGGCCAGCACGAAGCCCGTGCCGACATTGGGGTGGCCCGCGAACGGCATCTCGGCCGTGCGGTTGAAGATGCGCACGCGGGCGGTGTGGGCCGGATCGTCCGCCGGCAGGACGAAGGTCGTCTCCGACAGGTTCATCTCGCCGGCCAGGGCCTGCATCTGCTCGCCGGTCATGCCGCGGGCGTCGGTGAACACGGCCAGCTGGTTGCCGCCGAACCGGCGGTCGGTGAACACGTCCAGGGTCACGAAGTCATAGGTAGGCATGGCGGGGCTCCTCGGCGGCAAGCCTTGCCATGACTTCGGGAAATAGCCAAGTGGCTAATTATACCCCGCCTGATCGCCTACAATATCTCGCCGGTTTTCGCCTATCGCGGCGGGGCGCTGGCGTTCTTGGCCTGCTCGGCGTCGGTGGCCAGCCGGATGGCGTGCAGGTCGTCGCTCAGCCGGAACAGCGCCACATAGAGCTCGCAGAACGACCGCCACAGCAGGACCAGCGCGCTCACCACCAGGAAGCCGCCGACCAGCACCCCGGCCGCCAGCAGCAGGCCCATCAGGAGCTGCTCGCGCAGGGCCACGCCCACCGCCGTGCCGACGAAGCCGAACGCGACCAGGGCGATCACGCCCAGCCCGGCCCAGTAGATCAGGTGGATGACCTGGTTGGTCATCAGCCGCTCGAAGGTCAGCAGGTCCCAGAACAGGGTCGCGCTGAGGCTGCTGCGCTGAGGTTTCGGTCGAGGTTGACGCATGAGGTTCCCAAGCCGGGATTCGAGAAAGCCGTCCCGTTGGCCAAACCGCTACCAGCCGGCAAGCCGGGCCGCAACGGGCGAAGGGCCGCGTCTTAGATCATGCCCACGGTCTTGAGCCGCGCGCGAGGGTGGACCTCGTTCTGGCTCATGACCGGGGTCTGGCCGCGGAAGCGCTCGATGATCGAGCGGACATAGGGCCGGATCTGCGGGCTGGTCAGCAGGACGGGGCTGTCGCCGGCCAGGGCCGCGCGCTCGAACACCTCGCGCACGCCGCGGATGAAGTCCTGCAGGCGCGAGGGCGCCATGGCCAGCTGCTTCTCGTCGCCGGCGCCGATCAGGCTGTCGGCGAAGGCGTTCTCCCAATCGGCCGACATGGTGATGATCGGCAGGGCGCCGTCGTCGCCACGGTGCGAGAACGAGAGCTGGCGGGCCAGACGGGTGCGGACCTGCTCGACCAGCAGGGTGATCGACTGGGTGTGCGGCGCCGCCTCGCCAATGCCCTCCAGGATCGCCGGCAGGTCGCGGATCGAGACCCGCTCGCGCAGCAGGGCCTGCAGCACGCGCTGGATCGTCGTGGCCGACACGACGTTGGGGATCAGGTCGTCGACCAGCTTCTTCTGCTCGGCCGGCATGTCCTTCAGGAGCTTCTGGACCTCGGCGTAGGAGAGCAGGTCCGGCATGTTCTCCTTGAGGATCTCGGTCAGGTGCGTGGTCAGCACAGTGGCGGGGTCGACGATGGTGTAGCCGCGGAAGGTCGCCTCCTCGCGCAGGTTGTCGTCGATCCAGGTGGCCGGCAGGCCGAAGGCCGGCTCGCGCATGTGCTCGCCGGGCAGCTCGACCTGGCCGCCGCGCGGGTCCATCGCCATCAGGTGGCCCAGCCGCACCTCGCCGCCGCCGGCCTCCATCTCCTTGATGCGGATCATGTAGCCCTGCGAGTTGAGCCGCATGTTGTCGAGGATCCGCACCGCCGGCATGACGAAGCCGAAGTCGGCCGCCAGCGTCTTGCGCAGCGCCTTGATCTGGTCGGTGAGCCGGCGGCCCTCCAGGTCGTTGATCAGCGGCAAGAGGCCGTAGCCGAGCTCGATCTTGATCTCGTCGATGGCGAGCGTCTGGCTGATCGGCTCGTCCTGCTCCTCGGCCGGAGCGGCCTGGGCGGGGACCAGGGCGTCGGCCTCCGGCTCCTCCGGGGCGTGGGCGCGCCGCCAGGCCAGCGCGCCGGCGCCCACCGACATCAGGGCGAACGGGATGATCGGCATGCCGGGGATGAAGGCGATCACGCCGGCGGCGGCCGAGACCATGCCCAGGCTGATCGGGTTCATGGCCAGCTGGTTGACCAGCGCCTTGTCGGCCGAGCCCTCGACGCCGGCCTTCGACACCAGGAAGCCGGCGGCGATCGAGATGATCAGGGCCGGGATCTGGCTGACCAGGCCGTCGCCGATGGTCATGATGGTGTAGGTCGAGGCCGCCTGGGCGATCGGCACCCCATGCTGCAGCACCCCGATCAGGATGCCGCCGATCACGTTGATCGCCACGATGATCAGGCCGGCGACCGCGTCGCCGCGCACGAACTTCGAGGCGCCGTCCATCGCCCCGAAGAAGGTGCTCTCCTGCTCCAGCTCCTTGCGCCGCAGCTTGGCCACGGCCTCGTCGATCAGGCCGGCCGAGAGGTCGGCGTCGATCGCCATCTGCTTGCCCGGCATGGAGTCCAGGGTGAAGCGGGCCGCCACTTCGGCGATCCGGCCCGAGCCCTTGGTGATGACCACGAAGTTCACGATCACCAGGATCGCGAACACGATCAGGCCGATGGCGAAGCTGCCGCCGGTCATCAGGTGGCCGAAGGCCTCGATCACCTTGCCCGCCCCGTGGGTGCCCTCGTGGCCGTGGCCCAGGATCAGCCGGGTCGAGGCGATGTTCAGCGCCAAGCGGAACAGGGTGGTGACCAGGAGCACGGTCGGGAAGGCCGAGAACTCCAGGGGCCGCTTGATGAACAGCGACGTCATCAGGATCAGCACGGCGGAGCTGATCGAGATGGTCAGCAGGCCGTCCAGCATGAAGGCCGGCACGGGCAGGATCAGCAGGACGATGACGCCGATGACGCCGAGCGCCATCGCCACCTCGCCCTGGGCGAGCCAGCCTACGACGTCCCGGGGTGTGGGACGCGCGCCGCCGAAGAAGCTGGTGTCAGCCACGGGTCAACTCAGGCCGCGTTGGAGCCCATCTGGGGCGCGGGCACCGAGACGCCGGCTTCGGTGTATTCCTTGAGCTTGTTGCGCAGGGTGCGGATCGAGATGCCCAGGATGTTGGCCGCGTGGGTCCGGTTGCCCAGGCAGTGCTCCAGGGTGTCGATGATCAGCTGCTGCTCCATGGCGGCCACGGTCTGGCCGACGAAGCCGCGGGTGACCGCCTCGGCGGCGGTGGCCGCAGCCATGGCGGTGCGGGCGCCCAGGTCGGCCGGGGCCAGGGGCTGGCCGTCCGGCAGGCGGATGGCGCTCTCCTCGATCTCCGGACCGATGGCCAGCAGCACCGCGCGGTGCATGGCGTTCTCCAGCTCGCGCACATTGCCGGGCCAGCGGTGGGCGGCCAGGCGGCGCTTGGCCTCGCCCGACAGCGGCCGCTCGGGCGCGCCATTGGCGGCGGCGTACTTGCGCACGAAGAACTCGGCGAGCGCGACGATGTCGCCCGGCCGTTCGCGCAGCGGCGGCAGGCGCAGGTTCACGACGTTCAGCCGGTAGAGAAGGTCCTCGCGGAAGGTCCCGTCCTTCACGGCCTGGGCCAGGTCGCGGTTGGAGGTGGCCAGGATGCGGATGTCGACCTTGACCGGCTTGGCGCCGCCCACCCGGTCGATCTCGCGCTCCTGGATCGCGCGCAGCAGCTTGGCCTGCAGGCGGGCGTCCATCTCCGAGATTTCGTCCAGCAGCAGGGTCCCGCCGTTGGCTTCCTCGAACTTGCCGATCCGGCGGGCCAGCGCGCCGGTGAAGGCGCCCTTCTCGTGACCGAACAGCTCGCTCTCCAGCAGGTTCTCCGGAATGGCCGCGCAGTTCACCGAGATGAAGGGCTTGGAGACCCGGCGCGACTTCTGGTGCAGGTAGCGGGCGATGACCTCCTTGCCCGAGCCGCTCTCGCCGGTGATCGGGATGGAGGCTTCGGAGGCGGCCACCTGGTCGGCCAGTTGGATGATCGACTGCATGGCCGGGTCGCGCACGACCATCGGCTTGTTGTCGTCGGAGACGGCGGCCAGGACGGCGGCGATCATCTCCGCCTCGGGGGGCAGGGGGATGAACTCCTTGGCGCCGGCGCGGATCGCGTCACCCGCCTTCTTGGCGTCGGGATCGACCCCGCAGGCCACCACCGGCGCCCGGATCCGCTCGGCCTCGTTCGCCGCGATCAGGGCGGCGATGTCGAGGTCGTAGTCGACCAGCAGCAGGTCGGCCCCCTGGCCGGCCCGCAGCGCGTGGGTCGCCGCCGCGATGGTCTCCACGTGGCTGACCTTGGCGCCCGCCGCCATCGCCATCTTCACGGCGGTGGACAGCTGCCCGTTCAGTTTTCCGACGACCAGAAGCCGCATACTCGTATCTCCTCAGCATCCCGCGGGCCGATCAGGCCTGCGAGTCACCGTCCTTGATGATTTCGGTCATGGTCACGCCCAGGCGCTCGTCGACGATGACGACCTCGCCGCGGGCCACCAGGCGGTTGTTCACATAGATGTCGATCGCCTCGCCGACCTTGCGGTCGAGCTCCAGCACGCTGCCGGAATTGAGCTGCAACAGCTGGGCGACGCTCATGCTGGCGCGTCCCAGCACGGCCGAGATCGAGACCGGCACGTCGAAGACCGGCGCCAGGTCGGTGGCGGTCTTCTCTTCGAGTTCGCCCCCGAAATCCATCGGCCCCTCGGAGGGTCCGAACTCGTCGAGCTTGAGGTCGTTGTCGGCCATCTAGGTCAGCCTTCGCTACCGGGAATGAGGGGTTCGGCGTGCAGGCCTTCGGCCGCCAGGGCCGCGGTCAGCACGGCGGCGACGCGCTCGGCCGCCTGGGCGGGGTCGAAGGCCGCGGAGCCGTCGCCGAAATCGAGGGTGAAGGCGGCCGGGCTCAGAGCCGGCTGCGGCCGCACGACGATCTGGCCGGCGAAGCCGATCGCCTGGGCGGTCTCGGCCAGGGCCTCGGCAAGGCCCGGCGCCAGGTCGGGCGCGGCGTTGACCACCAGGCGGGGCGCGGCCTCCACCTCGCGGGCCAGGGATTCCAGCGCGGCCTGGACCGGCGCGTGCGGGAGGTGAGCCAGGGCCGCGTCGGCGATGGCGCGGCCACAGGCGAGCGCCAGCTCGGCCGACCCGACCCGATGCTCGTGCGCCACCTCCGCCAGCTTGCCGAGCGCCTGGGCGGCGGCGTCGGAGATGCCCGCCAGCGCCTGGGCCTGCAGCGCCTGCATCGAGGCCAGGGCCTGGCGCTCGCCGTCGGCATAGGCCTGCTGGCGCAGCTGCTCGACCTCTTCGATCGTGTAGAGCCGCTTCGGCCGCGGCGCGGCGAAGGCCACGTCGCCGTCGTCGCTGAAGACGGTGTCGAAGCCGAATTTCTGGGGCGAGGGACCGGTCATCAGTAGATCAGCTCATCTTCGCCGCCGGAGCCGGCCAGCATGATCTCGCCCTTGTTGGCGAGGTCCTTGGCGACCTGGACAATGGCCATCTGGGCCTGGTCGACGTCGCGCAGGCGCACCGGGCCCATGCTCTCCATGTCCTCGCGCATGATCTTCGAGGCGCGCTCGGACATGTTGGAGAAGAACATCTCGCGCAGGCTGTCGGACGAGCCCTTGAGGGCCAGAGCCAGCTGATCCTTCTCGACCGCGCGCAGCAGGGTCTGCACCCCGCCCGGATCGAGCTTCGAGAGGTCTTCGAACACGAACATCAGCGCGCGGATGCGCTCGGCGCTCTCGCGGTTGCGCTCTTCCAGGGCGGCGATGAAGCGCGCCTCGGTCTGGCGGTCGAAGGCGTTGAAGATGTCCGCCATCATCTCGTGGCTGTCGCGCTTCGAGGTGCGCGCCAGGTTCGACATGAACTCGGTGCGCAGGGTCTGCTCGATCTTGTCGAGGATCTCGCGCTGCACCGGCTCCATGCGCAGCATCCGGGTCACGCACTCCAGCGCGAAGTCCTCGGGCAGGGCGGCCAGCACGCGCGCGGCGTGTTCGGACTTCACCTTGGACAGCACCACGGCGACGGTCTGCGGGTATTCGTTCTTCAGGTAGTTGGCGAGCACCGCCTCGTTCACGTTGCCCAGCTTGTCCCACATGGTCCGCCCGGCCGGACCACGGATTTCCTCCATCAGGGTGTCGACCTTCTCGGCGTCGAGGAAGGAGGACAGCAGGCGCTGGGTCTGTTCGAACGAGCCCATGATCGAGCCCGCGCCCGACATGTTGGAGATGAATTCCACGAGCAGCTGCTCGACCACGCTGGCCGAGACGTTGCCGAGGCCGGCCATCGCCTGGGAGATCTCCTTGATCTCCTCGTCGTCGAGGTTTTGCCAGATCACCGTGTGGTCTTCGCCCAGGGCGAGCAGGATCACGGCCGCCTTTTCGGGACCGGTGAGCCGCGCTGGATCGGTGATCGCCTTGCCCTTCGCCATGCGCGTCAGGCCGTGTCATGGAGCCAGGTGCGCAGCAGGGCGACCGACTCCTCGGGGTGGTTGTCGACGAACTCGGCGACCCGCTTGACCGAGCTCGCCTTCACCTGGCCCTCGATGCGGGCGATGTCGATCCGCTGCTCCAGGTCGGCGCCGGGGCCGGGCAGGGCCAGCGGCTGGCCGGTGGACGGGTCGACCGGCACCTGCACTTGCATGGGCTGGCCGTCCGGGGTGGTGACGATCCGGGTCACGCTGGGCGCCCCAGCCATCGATAGAGCGGGCAGGCCGCCGACGGTCGCGCCGCCGCCCCCGCCGCCCCGCAGCAGCGGACGGACGACGAAGATCATCATCAGCACCGCGACGATCGCCAGCACGCCCAGCTCGGCGACGCGCATGATGTCGTTCTTGTCGAAGCCCATCAGCGGGTTCGCCGCAGTGACGCCCTCGGCGTTGGCGTCGGTCGGGAACTGGAGGTTGACCACGGTCACCTGGTCGCCACGGGCTTGGTCGAAGCCGACGGCGGCGCGGACCAGCTGCTCGATGCGCTGCATCTCGGCGGCGCTGCGCGGGGTGTAGGCGCCGGGCTTGCCGCCCTTGTCCATGGCGGTGACGCCGTCGACGGCGACGGCCACCGAAATCCGCTTCACCTGGCCGGGATCCTTCACCTCGGTGCGGGTGGTCTTGGAGATCTCGTAGTTGGTCGTCGATTCCGTGCTGCCGCTGGCGGAGCTGGAATTGCCGTCCTGGTTGTTGGAGTTGCCGCCCGGGATGTTGGAACTGGCCGAGACCCCGCCGGAGGTGTCCGGCGCGTTCTCCTTGGAATTTTGCTCGGTGGTCGATTCCGACCGGATCACCTGGCCGTCCGGATCGAACTTCTCTTCCTGCAGGGTGACGCGGGACAGGTCGAGGTCGGCGGTGACGTTCACGCGCGCCTTGCCCTGGCCGACCACGCCCTCGACCAGGCTCTTCACGGTGCGGGCGATGCGCTGCTCGACCTCGCTCTTGCGGCCATCGGCGGCCGCGGCGTCGCCCTGCTCGCCGCCGGACAGGGTCTTGGCGTGCTGGTCGACCACGGTCACGCGGTCGGGCTTCATGTTGGGCACCGCGCCGGCCACCAGGTTTTGGATGGCGCGCACCTGTTCCGGGCCGGGCTCGCGGCCGCCGACGCCGATGGTCACCGAGGCCGAGGGCTGCTGCGCCTCCTCCTCGAACAGCTCGCGCTTCGGCAGGACCAGGTGGACCCGGACCGAGGTGATGCCGTCCAGGCCCTGGACCGTGCGGGCCAGTTCGCCTTCCAGCGCCCGCTGCCGATTGAGCTGCTGGACGAAGTCCGTCTGGCCCATGGCGTTGGTGTTGTCGAAGATCTCGTAGCCCACCGAGCCCGCCGTCGGCAGGCCCTTGCCGGACAGCAGCAATCGCGTCGACGCCACCTTGTCGCGCGGCACCATGATGGTGGAGCCGTCGCCCTTGACCTCGTACTTGATGCCGGCGCCGTCGAGCGCCTTGGTGATCTGGCCGGCTTCCTTGAGGTCGAGGTTGGAATAGAGCAGGGCCTGGGGTTCGCCCAGGTTCATGGTGATCGCAAACAGCGCGGCGGCGACGCCGGCCCCGATCCCGATCATGGCCGCGAGGCGGCCGAGGCCGAACCTCTGCAACGCGGCGACGAAACCGTTCAAACCCTGGCGCCCCTGTTCCCACTACGCGGGGCGGACGCAACTCGCCCGCCGCTAGGCAGGATTTACCCAGTCCATGGTAAACGACGCGTTTAAGGGTTGGGCTAACGCCAAGCTTTCTTAAGGCGAGTTGTCGCAGCCCTGGGTGGTCAGCCGTTCCACGGCGTCAGCACGCCCCAGATGAAGAGCAGCGACGAAAAGCCGAGGTAAATCAGCACGGTCGCCGCATAAGCTGCCTTGCGTAGCGGGGTCCAGCTGTCGACCCGGCGGCCACCGCGGAACACGCTCGGCAGGATGATCGCGGTAAGAATCGTCAACAGTGCGGCGACGATCGCGCAGGCCGAGGCCAGCAGCAGCGAAACGCCCGGCCAGCCGTACATGATACTGGCCACGTCCCCGGTCTTCGACGCCCAGACGCCGAACAGGGCGAGGGTCGACAGCCACAGCACCGCCTGGATGTTCTGCAGCAGGCTGGCGCGGCCCTGGATCGGGGTCTCGCGGAATTCCCGACGGTTGCGCAGGAAGATGCCGGCCAGGGTCGCGGCGGCGGCGAGTCCGGCCAGGATCGCGGCCACGCCGAGGACGATCGGCTTGTTCCAGAAGCCGCTGCGCTCGTAGAGCTGCGCGTTGCTGGCGGTGATCATCCGGCTGGCGTGGCCGCTCGACAGGTCGAACACCATGCGCTCCGGCCCGGTGGCCGAGATGAAGCGGCCGCCGGTCGCCTCGCCGTCGGGAACCCAGGTGCGGGACAGGCCGCTGGCGGTGGTGACCAGCCGCCCTTCTGAACTCACCCGTACGTCGACCCCGGAGGTGAAGCGGCCCACCGCGCCCTCGAGCCCGCCATAGGCTCGGCGCGTGCCCAGATAGTGGCCCTCATACAGCTTGGCGGCCTGGACCAGGGCCGGGT
>CAMFHW010000126.1 GCA_945952175.1 uncultured Phenylobacterium sp.
AAGGGAATCAGCCGCCGCGCGGCGCGGGTCGCCCGGGCGCTCGCCTGGGCCAGGCGCTCCAGCAGTTGCTGCGGCCCGAGCTGGGCCAGCCGCAGGGCGACGCCGCCGCCGGCCAGGGCCGCCGCCGTGCCGCCGGGACGGTCCGGCGTGAACAGGGTGAGCCCGCCCAGGCGGGTGGCGCGCAGCACCGGCTCGCCGAGGTCGTTCATGTAGATCACGTCGCCGCGTGGCGCCGGCTGCGGGCGCAGCACCCAGACCTCCGGACTGTCGTCGAACTTGAGCAGCGGCCGCGGCTGGCTGCGGTCGAGGGTGAAGCCGTCGCCCTCCTGGCTGACATAGCGGCTGACGGGCGGGCCGTGATTCTGATCCTGGGCGAAGGGCCGGGCGCCGAACAGGTTGTCGCGCAGGCTTCCGGGGCCCATGGCGTAGGCCGGCCCCGCGCACAGGCAGGCGAGCACGGCGACCATCGCCGTGTTCCGCGCCGCGTTGCGAGTGAGAGCCGATCCGCCGCCGATCATCAGGCTAGAGCAGATGCCCCCCGACTGGGGCGCTTTTTGGACGTGGGGCGGGCGGCATCCGGGTGGAAAGCCGCCGCTTCCAGGGTGGGGTTGCGGGCATGCGGCTGCGAACATGCCCGCGACCGCTTAACCGGCCATGTATTGCCCGCCGTTGAGCGACAGGGTCGAGCCCGTCACATAGCCCGCATGTTCGCCGGCCAGGAAGGCGACCATGTCGGCGATTTCGTCGCCGGTGCCCAGGCGACCCACCGGAATCTGGCCGATGATCGAGGCCAGCACGTTCTCCGGCACGGCCTGCACCATCTCGGTGTCGATATAGCCCGGGCAGACGCAGTTCACGGTCACGCCCTTCTTGGCGTTCTCGAGCGCCAGCGCCTTGGTGAAGCCGATCACCCCGGCCTTGGCGGCGGAGTAGTTGGTCTGGCCCATCTGGCCCTTCTGGCCGTTGATCGACGAGATGTTGATGATCCGGCCCCATTCGCGCTCGCGCATGCCCTCGATCACGTGGCGGGTCATGTTGAACACCGAGTCCATGTTCACGCGGATGACCTCGCTCCACTGTTCGGGCTTCATCCGGTGGAACACGCCGTCGCGGGTGATGCCGGCGTTGTTGACCAGCACGTCGATCGGGCCGAGTTCGGCGGTGACCGCCTCGACCGCCCTCTGGCAGTCCTCGTAAGAGCCGACATTGCCCTTCACCACCATCACGCCGAGCTCGCTCGCGCAGGCGGCGGCGGCGGCCTCATTGCCGGAATAACCGGCCGCCACCTTCATCCCGTCCGACTTGAGCCGCTCCACGATCGCCCGACCAATGCCACGGGTCCCGCCCGTGACGAATGCGACTCTCGCCATTCCTGTCTCTCCCAGATTTCAGTTATTTCGCGCCCGGTTGGCTCCGGGTTCGGTTCAGACCTGCTCCACGCACATGGCCACGCCCATGCCGCCGCCGACGCACAGCGTCGCCAGGCCCTTCTTGGCGCCCGAACGCTTCATCTCGTGGACGAGGGTGGTCAGGATGCGCGCGCCCGAGGCGCCGATCGGGTGGCCGATGGCGATCGCGCCGCCATTGACGTTCACCTTCTCGGGATCGAGGCCGAGGTCGCGCACCACGCAGATCGACTGGGCGGCGAAGGCCTCGTTGGATTCCACCAGATCGAGGTCGCCAACGCTCCAGCCGGCGCGTTCCAGCGCCTTGCGGCTGGCCGGGATCGGACCCGTGCCCATGATCTCGGGATCGACGCCGGCATTGGCCCAGGAGGCGATGCGGGCGAGCGGCTTCAGGCCGCGCCTGGCCGCCTCTTCGGCGCTCATCAGCACCAGGGCGGCGGCGCCGTCATTGAGGCCGGAGGCGTTGGCGGCGGTGACCGAGCCGTCCTTGGTGAAGGCCGGGCGCAGGCCCGAGACGCTGTCCAGCGTCACCCCGTGACGGATGTATTCGTCCTGGTCGACCACGGTGTCGCCCTTGCGGCCCTTGATGGTGACCGCCGCGATCTCGCCCGCGAACTTGCCGGCCTTCTGGGCGGCCTCGGCCTTGTTCTGGCTGGCGACGGCGAACTTGTCCTGGTCCTCGCGGGTGATCTGCCAGCGGGCGGCGATGTTCTCGGCCGTCTGGCCCATGTGATAGCCGTGGAAGGCGTCCCACAGCCCGTCCTTGATCATGGTGTCGACCAAGGCGAGGTCGCCCATCTTCTGGCCCGAGCGAAGCTGCTGGGCGTGCGGGGCCTGGCTCATGCTCTCCTGGCCGCCGGCGATGACGATGTCGGCCGAGCCGTCGGAGATCTGCTGGGCGGCGAGCGCCACGGCGCGCAGGCCCGAGCCGCAAAGCTGGTTCAGGCTCCAGGCCGGGCTCTCCACCGGAATGCCGGCGTTGACGGCGGCCTGGCGGGCGGGGCCCTGGCCGGCGCCGGCCTGCAGAACCTGGCCCATGATCACTTCCTTGACGTCGGCCGCGGCGATGCCGGCCCGCTCGATGGCGGCCTGGATCGCGACCTTGCCGAGCTCGTGGGCCGGAAGCCCCGAGAGCGCCCCATTGAACGAACCGACCGGCGTACGGGCGGCCGAGACGATGACGACGTCGGACATGTGGGTGCTCCTTTGTGCTGGCTCCCTATCTATTTAGAAGCCTTGGGAAATGGGCAAGTGACGGTTTTCCACCCGCGTGCGGCGAGCCCGCTTTGCGAACGTGCTCGCATTCGCGATACTGCAGTGCAAGACTAGGGGGCTTGAGGCTCGGGCGACGTCTCGGAAAGGGGCGGCCGGGGCCTGACAGGCACGATCGGGGCGGCGCGCAAGCTAGGCGGCCCGGACGATCTAAGAAGGAAGTGGGATGGCGGACGTTCAGGGCGAGAAGTCGAACGACGATCGCGTGGTGATCAAGAAATACGCCAACCGGCGGCTCTACAACACGGCGTCCAGCTCGTACGTGACGCTGGAGCACCTCTCCGAGATGGTGAAGCAGGGCGTCCATTTCGTGGTCTATGACGCCAAGACCAACGAGGACATCACCCGCACGGTGCTGACCCAGATCATCTTCGAGGAAGAGGGCCGCGACGGGCAGAACCTGCTGCCGATCCAGTTCCTGCGCCAACTGATCGGCTTCTACGGCAACTCCATGCAGGCCTTCCTGCCGAGCTATCTGGAACTGTCGCTCGCGACCTTCGCCGAGCAGCAGGAGCGGATGCGCAGCCAGTTCGCGGCCCTGGGCCAGGGGACCGGCATGGGCATGTACGACGAGCAGATCCGCCAGAACCTGGCCCTGTTCGACCGCGCCATGAAGATGTTCTCGCCCTTCGCCTACGCCCGGCCCGAAGAGCCCGCGCCGCCACCCAAGGCCGCCGAGCCCGCGCCGGCAGCTTCGGACGACACGCTGAACGAGCTGAAGAAGCAGATGGCGGAGATGGCGGCCCAGATCGAGAAGCTCGCCTCCAAGAGCTGAGCAGCCTGATCTTAACCCTCGTGCGCGAGGATCATGGCCCATGACGTCGCCGATCGATCCCATCCGCCGGACCGCCCGCACCCGTCGTTCCGACCGGGCGAACGTGGAGGCGTCGGAGGAGTCCCACGAGGTCGCGGAGGATCGCAGTGTCCCGGTCGTGGTCGGCCCGCCGCCGGCTCCGGAGCCTGAGCGCATCGTCGGCGGGGCCTCGATCTTCTCGGCCCAGCTCATGGGCCAGGAGGGCCAGAAGCGTGGCCTGCGCGGCGGCGCCCCGGTGCTGGACGCGGCGCGCGACATCTACAACCGCGTCGAATATTCCGGCGCCGCGGACCGCCGGGCCCGCAAGGGCGGCGCGGCCAAGACCGACGTCTGACGTTCCGGCGTTGACCGGCGCGTCGCGGGATCGATAGCCTGTCCGCATGAAGGGTTTCGTCGCGGTCTGAGCGCCTTCGCGCGCACCGTCCTCCCGCCCGGCCTCGGTCGGCGAACGATCGTGCGCGCCTGGACGTTCCCGACCTTCAGACCCAGGCCGGACGCGACGCGACGCGACGGCCGATCCTTCGGATATCAACATGACACTGACCATCCAGCAGGCCGACCGGCCTGACGACGCCTACATGCCCATCTGGGCGCCGCTGCTGCGCTTCAACCAACAGGCCGTGGGCGACGCCCAGGGCGAGCCCTTCGCCCTGACCATCAAGGCGCCCAATTCCGACGATGTGCTCGGCGGCCTTTGGGCCCTGTCGCTCTGGGGCTCGTTCTACATCGGCCTGGTGGTTGCACCGGAAGCCTCGCGGGGCCTGGGGCTCGGAACCGAGCTCATGCGCCGCGCCGAGGCGGAGGCCGGCGCCCGCGGTTGCCGCAACATCTGGCTCGACACCTACGCCTTCCAGGCGCGGGCCTTCTATGAGCGCCTGGGCTTCAAGGTGTTCGGCCAGATCGACGGGCCTGCGCCGATGTTCCCGCGCTATTTCATGATCAAGGCGCTGGACGCCTGACCGGCGATCCGAGGCGGACCTGAGCGATCAGGTCCGCCTCAAGCGCGCGAGCTCCGCTTCCAGGACGGCGACCCGCTTTTCCAGGTCCGCGATGCGCGCCTCCGCGCTCTGGCCCGGGACGGGCGTCGAGACGCCGGCCTGGCGCGCGATCTCGGCGGCGGGCTCGCCCAGCAGCTCGGCGAAAGCGGCCACCTCCCCGGCGGAAAGTTCCCGCTGGTCCTTGAAGACCAAGGTCAGATCGGCCTCGCTCATGCCGGCCGCGGCGGCCATGACCCGACGCGAAAGCCCGCGTTCCGCCAGTTTGGCGTCGAACCAGGCCGCGTCGAAGAACAGCGCCATCAGTGGCCCGGGTCTTGCTTACCGGACGGGTAACCATCTGGCCTGGGACAGACCATGTTCATTTTTGCCCGGTTCCTCGACATCTGCGTGGTCACGCTGATCTTCACCTGCTTCACCTAGGCTCGCGGGGTCAGGCCCGATCGGTGTGGTAGTCCACGTCGCGACGGGCGGCGACGATGGTCATGATGAAGCCGGCCAGCACGTCGAGCAGCACCATGATCATGACCAGGAAATAGACCGAGGTCGCGCAGGCCGGCAGGAGCAGGAACTCCACCAGGCAGCCGATGAACAGCACCATCGACAGCGAGTGATTGACGATCGCCACGCTGCGGCTGGTGGTCGATTTCAGCAGTTCGATGAACAGCACCACCAGCGAGGCGGCGAGCAGCATGTCGCCGAGGGTGACCGGCCACTCGCCGTGGCTGGGCATGGGGATCGAGAACAGCGGATCGGTCAGTTTCGGGCTCGCCTCCGCCGACCTGAACCCGCCGGGAAAGGTGAGCGCGACCAGATTGTAGAGCAGCACCGGCAGGGCCAGCAGCGGAAACGCGGCGAACATTCGAAGCCCTCCCCAGGGATCGTCCGCCCAGAGGGTTAGACTGCTTTGGCCGGGTGAGAGAAGACTCGCGGCATTCAGGCTTCGTCGGCGCCGCCGGGATTGCGCGCCCGCGACTGCAGCCACATCACGCCGAGAAGGTCGGAGGTCGAGGCCCAGAGACGCCCGAGATTGGTGTATTTCGACTGGCCGGTCTGGCGGTGGCGATGGTTCACCGGCCGAAAGTCGACCTGGTAGCCCTCGCGCAGCATCAGGGCCGGGATGTAGCGGTGGATGTGGTCGAAATAGGGGAGCCGCAGGAAGGCCTCGCGGCGGAAGGCCTTCAGGCCACAGCCGGTGTCGTTGGCGGTGTCCTTGAGCAGGCGCTTGCGCACCCCGTTGCCGAACCGCGAGGCGATCTTCTTGGCCTGGCTGTCCTGGCGCTTCACGCGCTCGCCGCCGACCAGGGCGAGGTCCGGAGGGCCCGCCTTCAGCGCGTCCACCAGCTTGGGACCGTCGGCGGGATCGTTCTGGCCGTCGCCGTCCAGCGTGACGACGATGTCGCCGCGGGCGGCCAGGATGCCGGTGCGGATCGCGCGGCTCTGGCCGGAATTGGCCCGGTGGGCCAGCACGCGCAGTTGGGGGATCTCGGCCTTGAGCGCGGTGAGCACCGCGAGCGTCCCGTCCCGGCTCTTGTCGTCGACGAAGACCATCTCGTAGGGCCGCCCGGCGAAGGCCGCGGCGATCTCGCGGGCGAGGTCGGGAGCGGCGCCTTCCTCGTCGAAGACGGGCACGACGACCGAGATTTCAGGGGCTTCCGCGGCGGCGGGCGATTTGGCCATGCCCCCTAATAGCGTAAACCTGGGCCGGCGAAAGGATCGTGCTATCAACCGGGCCATGACCTCGGCCACCGCCTCCGCAGATCTCGGCCTCGACGGCGCCCTCGAACGCTGGAGCCGCGGCTGGCGCGCGCCGCTGATCGCCGCCGTCCTGACCCTGATCGCCGGCCTGCCGGGCCTGCTCGCCATGCCGCCGCTCGACCGCGACGAGAGCCGCTTCGCCCAGGCCACCGCCCAGATGCTGGAGCAGGACGACTATGTGGTCATCCGCTTCCAGGACCAGCCGCGGTTCAAGAAGCCGGTCGGCATCCACTGGCTGCAGGCGGCCAGCGTGGCGGCCTTCTCCGATCCCGAGGCGCGCGACATCTGGGCCTACCGTCTGCCCTCGCTGCTGGGCGCGATGCTGGCCGCGGCGGCCTGCGCCTGGGGGGCGCGCGCCTTCTTCGGCGGCCCGGCCAGCCTGATGGCCGGGGCGATCCTGGGCTCGAGCTTCCTGCTCTCCACCGAGGCCTTCATCGCCAAGACCGACGCAGTGCTGTGCGGGACCACCACCCTGGCGCTGGCCTGCCTGGCGCGCATGTACGCCGACGCCCGAAGGCCGGATGTCTGGGACGGGCCCCAGACCGGCCGGGCCGTGCGGCTGGCCTTCTGGCTGGCGGTCTCGGCGGCGACGCTGGTCAAGGGCCCCATCGGGCCGATGGTGGTCGGGCTGACCGCAATCTCGCTTTCGATCTGGGACCGCAAGGCCCGCTGGCTGCGCGACCTGGGCTGGGGCTGGGGCCTGATCATCCTGGTCGCGGTCGTCGGACCCTGGGCCTGGGCGGTGACGGTCGCCACCGACGGCGCCTTCTGGCGCGCGGCGATCGTCGGCGACATGGCCTCAAAGCTGGCGGGCGGCCAGGAAAGCCACGGCGCCCCGCCCGGCTATCACGCCATCGCGGCCATCCTGCAATTCTTCCCAGCCACCCTGGTGCTGCCGGCGGCCCTGGCGGTCGGCTGGCGCGAGCGCAACGAGCCCGGCGTCCGCTTCGCCCTCTGCTGGCTGATCCCGTCCTGGCTGGTCTTCGAACTCACGCCCACCAAGCTCTCCCACTACGCCCTGCCCTGCTACGGCGCCCTCGCCTGGCTGGCGGCCCACGCGCTGACCCGGACCATCGGCTCCGGCGCGCGCTGGACGGGGCTCGCGCTCCAGGCCCTCGTCGGCCTGCTGTTGGCCGGCGGCGCGGCCTATCTGATGAGCACCTATGGCGACCCGTCGGACCTGCCGGCGGCGATCCTAACGGGCCTCCTGCTCGCGGCGGCCGGGGTCTCGGGCGCCTATATGATGTTCCGCGGCCAGCCGCGCCGCGCGCTCGCCATCGCCCTGCCCTTGGGTCTGCTGGGCCACGCCGCGCTGGTCGGCCTGCTCGCCCCGCGCCTGGAGCCCCTCTTGCTGTCGGAACGCGTCGAAGCCGTGCTCGCCAAGTCCCGCCTCCTGCCCCGCCAGGGCATAGCGCCGGGCCCCGTGGCCGTGGCCGGCTATGCGGAGCCCAGCCTGGTGTTCGGGGTCGGCACCACCACCGACCTGGGCGGCGCCCAGGACGCGGCCGACGCGCTGGCCGACAATCGCGCGGCGGTGGTCGAGTCCCGCGAGCAGCCCGCCTTCCAGGCGGCGCTGAAGGAGCTGCGGCTCAAGCCGCGGCAGATCGGGATCGTCAACGGGCTTGACTACTCCAACGGCGACAAGATGACCCTCACCATCTACGCCCCGCCGCTTCCCGCTTCTGTTCCGGAGACCGCCCCATGAGCCGCTTCATCGAGATCGTCGAGGTCGGTCCCCGCGACGGCCTGCAGAACGAGAAGACCGCGCTCGACGTGCCCCAGAAGGTCGAGTTCATCAAGCGCCTGGAAGCCGCCGGCGCCCGGCGCATGGAGACGGTGTCCTTCGTCAATCCGAAGCGCGTGCCGCAGATGGCCGGCGCCGAGGAGGTCTCCGCCGCCTTGCCCGCCGACGCCGGCAAGTCGCGCATCGGCCTGGTGCTGAACATGCGCGGCTGGGATCGCGCCGTCGCCACCGGCTGCGACGAGGCCAATGTGGTGGTCTGCGCCACCGACGGCTTCGGCATCCGCAACCAGGGCGCCTCGACCGCCGAGCAGATGCAGGCCCTGGCCGACATCGCCGCCAAGCGCGACGCCGAGGGCGGCCCGCCGATCAGCGCCACCTTCTCGGTCGCCTTCGGCTGCCCGTTCGACGGCGAGGTTTCCGAGGATCACGTAGTGGCCCTGGTGCGCGAGGCCGCGGGCCTGAACATCGCCGAGATCGCGCTCGCCGACACCATCGGCGTGGCCGACCCCTGGACCGTGCGCCGCCGCATCGAGGCGGTGCGCAAGGTGGCCGGCGACAAGAAGCTGCGCCTGCACTTCCACGACACCCGCAATACCGGCCTCGCCAACGCCTATGCCGGGGTCGAGGCGGGGGTCGACATCCTGGACGCCAGCGTGGGCGGCCTGGGCGGCTGCCCGTTCGCCCCGGACGCCACCGGCAACATCGGCACCGAGGACCTAGTCTACATGCTGGAGCGGGCCGGCTTCGAGACTGGCTACGACATCAAGGCCCTGATCGAGACCGCCAAGTGGATGTCGGGCCTGCTCGGCAAGCCCCCGGCCGCCTCGGTCAGCCGCGCCGGATTGTTCCCGGCTTAGGGGACTGGTTCGAATTGCTGGTCGAAGCTTCGCGGCCTGCGCTCGAGACGGCGCAATTCGCACCTGTCCCCGACGAGAGCACTGACTTCAGGGACAGGTACGAATTGCGAGGCGTCCGGGGTTCGGAAAGCCTGCGGACGCAATTCGAACCAGTCCCTGGCTAGGCTCCGCGGCCTCGCACCCGCCACATCACCGGGCGGACGATGGCGGTGCAGACGATGATCGGCGACAGCAGCCAGGCCAGCGCCGTCTGGCCGACCGTGGTGGCGCGCTTGCGGAAATAGCGGGCCAGGCCCACGCCCTTGTGGAACTCCACCTTGATGGGGCTCGCATGGCTGGTGTGGCCGAGGTGGACCACCTCGGCCTTGGGCTGGAACAGGACGAGGCCGCCCGCCTGGCGCACGCGCCAGCACAGGTCCACGTCCTCGACGTGCAGGAAATAGCCCTCGTCGAAGCCCTGGACCGCGTCGAAGTCCTCGCGGCGCATGCAGAAGCACGCGCCGGAAATGGTCGGGATCGCCGCGACGCCCTCGGGCGTGGCGTCCTGCTCCCAGTGCACCTCGTAGCGCTTCCAGGCCGGCACGTGGCGCGCCATGTGCGACAGGCTGAGCAGCGCGCTGATCGGGGTGATGTCGCCGCGCCGCGCGCCGCGCTGCTCGGTGCGGTCGGCGTTCAGCACGCGGCCGCCGACCAGGCACGGCACCGGCCGGTCCTCGATGGCGCGGGTCAGCGCATCGATGCAGCCCGGCTGCAGGA
>CAMFHW010000127.1 GCA_945952175.1 uncultured Phenylobacterium sp.
GCCTTCGGCGCCTCGGGGGCCATGGCGGGCTGGGCCGGCGGGCAGGCGGGCTGCGGCGAAGGCGGGCAGGCGCCGGTCCCGGTCGCTGGGCCGGTCACCGCCGGACGGCCGCCGATAGCCACGGTCTGGGCCGCGGGCTTGGCGCCGGTCAGCTCCGACATCTTGGCGGAGTCGCAGGCGGCCAGGCCGGTCAGGGCGGCGAGGGCGATAAGGGCGGACAGACGCATGGCGCAGGCTCGGATGCTCGAACGATCCCCGACCATGCGGAGCCGTTCGCGTTAACGCTGTGGCTTTCACCCTGCGCGCGAGGAACGGCGGTCTCAAGCCCCTGCGACGCGCGAAGCTTAACCCTTTGCGAGCAGCCCCCGTCGTAGCGGCAGCCAAACCAGAAGGGCGGTGAAGACCCCCACGCTGTCGGCGACGAAGTCCCGCCAATCGCCGTCGCGGCCGAAGCCCATGGTCGCCTGCAGCACCTCGATCGCCGCCCCGAGCCCCAGCGTGAAGGCCAGGATCGACCGTGGCCGCCGGGGCGACAGCACCAGGCCCGCCCCGGTCAGGATCGCCCAGGTCAGGGCGTGGGCGGCCTTGTCCCAGATCAGGTTCTCGCCCGGGACGTCCCTGCTGGGCGCCAGGCACAGATAGAGCACGATGCTGGTGGCCAGCACGTAGAGCCCGATGCGGGCGGGACGGGGCAGGCGGGAGAAGCGGTCGAGGATCATCGCGGCTGCGTTCGCATCGCCACATGGCGTTTCCAAGGCCAAGCTCCCGACCGCCAGAGAGGGGCTGACCGGTGGGCGGAAAGCCACTAGGTTCCGGCCTCGCGAAAAACGGGAGCGAGTAATGGCGGTCGAGGCGGTGATCTGGGATTTCGGCGGGGTGTTCACCTCCTCGCCCTTCGAGGCCTTCAACCGCTACGAGGCCGAGAAGGGCCTGCCCAAGGACCTGATCCGAAAGGTCAACTCCACCAACCCCGACCACAACGCCTGGGCCCTGTTCGAGCGCAACGAGATCGATGGCGCGGGCTTCGACAAGCTGTTCCTCGAGGAATCCACCGCGCTCGGCCACCCGGTGCCCGGCCGCGAGGTGCTGCCCCTGCTGTCGGGCCAGCTGCGCCCGCGCATGGTCGCCGCGCTGAAGGCCTGCAAGGACCATTTCAAGGTCGGCTGCATCACCAACAACGTGGTCTCGGAGCACAGCCCGGGCCAGGACCAGGGCCAGCGCATGGCCGGCGCCATGGGCCAGGTGATGCCGTTGTTCGACGCCATCATCGAGAGCTCCAAGGCCGGCGTCCGCAAGCCCGACCCCAAGATCTACCAGATGATGTGCGAGCTCCTGGCCGTCGATCCGGCCAACTGCGTCTATCTCGACGACCTGGGCATCAACTGCAAACCCGCGGCCCAGCTCGGCATGCGCGCCATCAAGGTGGTGGACGTCGACCAGACCCTGGCCGAACTCAGCGCCGCCACCGGCCTGATCTTCGACGACGAGGAGACGTCGGCATGACCCGTCCCACCCGCATCGGCGCCATCGACGCCTTGGAGACCCTGCCCGATTGGAGCGCGCTGACCTCCGGCCGCGACGCCATCGCCCGCACCTACGTCTTCGGTGACTTCAACGCCGCTTTCGCCTTCATGACCCGGGTGGCCCTGAAGGCCGACAAGATCGACCACCATCCGGAATGGTCGAACGTCTACAACCGCGTCGAGGTGGTGCTCACCACCCACGACGCCGACGGGGTCACCGCGCTCGACGTGGAGATGGCCCGGTTCATGGACGCGGCGGCCAAGGGCCTGGGCGCAAAGGAGTAGGCGAGATGGCGGGACGGGTCGCGGGCAAGAAGGCCTTCATCACGGGCGCGGCCCAGGGTCTGGGCGCGGCCATGGCCCGCAAGCTGGCGGAGGAGGGGGCCAAGGTCAGCCTCGCCGACATCAATCACGAGGGCGCCAAGGCCATCGCCGCCGAGATCAATGCGGCCCATGGCGAAGGGACCGCCTTCGCCTTCCCGCTCGACGTCACCAAGGAAGACCAGTGGATCTACGCCCTGGAAGAGGCCGACGAGGCGATGGGCGGCATCTCGATCCTGGTCAACAACGCCGGCATCAGCCGTGGCGGCAATATCGAGCAGCTCAGCTTCGACGACTGGAAGTTGGTGATGAGCGTCAATGTCGATTCGGTGTTCCTGGGGACCAAGCACGCGTTGAAATATATGCGCGGCCACCAGCCGGGCTCGATCGTCAACATCTCGTCGATCGCCGGCCTGATCGCCGCCCACAACTCGCCGGTCTACAACGCCTCCAAGGCCGCGGTCTGGCTGCTTTCCAAGGGCATCGCCCTGCACTGCGCCAAACAGGGGCTCGACATCCGGTCGAACTCCATCCACCCGACCTTCATCGACACCCCGATCCTCGACCCCCTGCGCCAGCAGTTCGGCAAGGAGGTCGCCGAGGGCAAGCTCGCCCGCCAGATCCCGCTGGGCCACATCGGCGAGCCCGACGACATCGCCAACGCCGTCCTCTACCTGGCCAGCGACGAGTCCAAGTTCATGACCGGCGCCGAGCTCAAGCTGGACGGCGGCATCTCGGCGATGTGAGCTTTTGCTCGGTTGTATTGGAACCACGAACCACACGAACCCACACGAACAAGAGCGCGCAGCGCTCCATCACACGACCAAGAGCCTTTCAGGCAAACTGTTCGTGCTTTTCGTGTTTTTCGTGGTCCAAATTCTTCTAGGGCCAGCGACCGCATCGACGCTGCAAATCGGAACCACGAAAAACACGAAAAACACGAACGTCCCCGGCCAGCCTTCGGGGTCGGAAACCTCGCGCTCCGCGCAGGGCGTCGCTGACCCGTTCGCGTAGGTTCGTGTGGTTCGTGGTTCGATAAAACTGAGCTTCCGCTCAGGCCCCGCCCGTCGACAGCCAGGCCGCGCCGGTCTCCAGCAGCCCGCCGCCGTTGAGCAGGGCGAGGCCCAGCAGGGCCTGCTGGATCCAGGCCAGGGCCACCCCGCCGTTCGAGCGCCCGCGCGCCAGGCCGACCGCCGCGGCCCCGCGCCCGAACGCCCACAGGGCCTCGGCCACATTGGCCGTCGACGCCTCGTCCGCGCCGGGGCCGAGGGTGCGCGCCACCGCCGCGCGCAGGGCCTCGAAGGCCTCCTCCTCGGCGGCCACCACGCCCGGCTCGGGCTCGGTGTCGCGCACCTCGTACATCAGCCGATAGAGCGAGGGGTGGGCGTCGACGAAGCTCAGATAGGCGGCGCTGATCTGCGACAGGCCTTCGCCGCCGGGCGGCCCGGCCTCCACCTGCTCCAGCGCGCCGCGCAGGCCCGCGAAGCCCTCCCGCGCCAGGGCGGCCAGCAGCGAGCGCTTGTCGGCATAGTGATAATAGACGGTCGGGGCGGAGACGCCGATGCGTGCGGCGATGGCCCGCAGCTGCAGATGATCGCGGCCTTCCCGCTCCAGTATGGTCTTGGCCGCGTCCAGCAGGCGGTTGCGCACATTGCCCACGTGGTAGGCGCGCTCGCCGCGATAGACGCCGACCGCATGCGTCATGCGGCGCCCTCGACCCGGCCATGCTCCCCGTCGGTAAGCCGCACCGTGTGATCCACCCAGCCAGCTACGCGTCCCGCGTTTCGCCGCCACCTGCGCCGAACGCTGTTCTCTAGGGCTCAGGATCGCGAACAAATGTTCGTTTCGCAAGCCGAGATTTCGGAGAACCTCAACGTGCTCAAGCTTCCGTAGCGGCGGGTGGGCTCCGTCGAAAGGATTTGTCTAACACGGTTAGAATCCATCCGATGCCTCTCAACGGACGCCGCGCGGCTCACGCGGGGACGCCCGAATAAGACGAGTCCGCCGCGGCTCGATCACAAGGGGAGGCCTTCATGCCAACGCACCGCACCACTGCGGCGCGGCCCGTTTTCGGGCTGCGTCATCTGTTGATCCTCGGCGCTTCAGCCGGCGCGCTCAACGCCCTGGCCCTGCCGGCCTTCGCCCAGTCCACATCGGGCTCCAGCAATGTCATCGAAGAGCTGGTGGTCACCGCCGAAAAGCGGGAGCAGAGCCTGCAGGACGTCCCGGTGGCCGTCTCGGCGTTCACCTCGGCCAAGCGCGAACTGGTGGGGATCAACTCCATCCAGGACATGACCAACTTCACGCCGGGCCTGCAGTACAATTCCTCGACCGACCGCATCTCGCTGCGCGGGGTCGGGCGCCAGACCAATGTGCTCAGCGCCGACGCCTCGGTCGCCAACTACAACGACGGGGTCTACGAGACCTTCGCCGTCCAGGCCGGCCGTTCCACCCTGTTCCTCGACCGGGTCGAGATCCTGCGGGGCCCGCAGGGCACCCTCTACGGCCGCAACGCCATCGGCGGGGCGATCAATGAAATCTCCAAGCGGCCCACCGACACGCCCCAGGGCGAGGTCCGGGTCAGCTACGCCAACTACAACCACAGCAATGTCGAGGCCGCCTATTCGGGGCCCATCAACGACTGGCTGGGTTTCCGCCTCTCCGGCAACTGGGAGAAGCAGACCCAGGGCTATACCCAAAACCTCGTCCCGGGCATGCCCGACGAAGGCAACGTCATCAACGAGTGGTTCGAGGAGGGCCAGCTCCAGGCCAAGTTCGGCGAACGGTTCGACGCCTGGATCAAGGTGGCCGGCGGCCAGTGGCGCAACGGCGCCGGCGGCCCGGGCTCGGCCTCCGGCGGCTGGACGCCTTCGCCCTATCCCACCTATGAGGACGGCGTCACCGCGGTCCTGCTCAATCCCGGCTACGGCTGCAACTCGAACACCACCGCGGTGGTCAACCTGTCGCCCACCGGCTGCGTGAACCCGGCGGTCAAGGACCCGTGGCACATCGCGCGCGCGGTGCCCTACAAGGTCACCCTGCCGGTCTACGCCACCGTCGCCAGCCAGTTCGTCTTCCACGCCGACAAGTTCGACATCAAGTACATCGCCGGCGGGGTGCACTATCACTACATCCTGACCGGCCCGAACGGCCCCGACCAGCAGGCCAACACCCTGCAGGCTCCGATCACCTCCTACACCTTGCCGGGCGGGCTGGTGATCAACCCACGGTCCAGCTTCAAGTACGAGGAAGACAACAGCTTCTTCAGCCACGAGATCAACGTGATCTCGACCAACGACAGCCCGCTGCAATGGGTGGCCGGCGCCTACTATTTCCGCCAGAACTACACCCAGCCTGTCTCCTCGGCCGACACCGAACAGGTCCAGCTCAACTCGCCCCTTGGCCTGCCGTCGGTGTTCTGCGCCCAGACGGGCGGGGTCTGCGCCGCGCCAAGCCAGGGCCGCTGGTTCGACAACCGGCCGAAGATCAACGCGATCTCCTATGCCGCCTTCGGCCAGATCGACTGGAAGTTCATGCCGACGTGGAAGACCACGCTCGGCCTGCGCTACTCGCACGACGAGAAGCAAGGCTCGGAATCGGTCCGGCTGCTCTGCTTCGCCGTCACCGCCTGCTTCGCCCAGCCGGAATTCAACGCCTTCATCCCGGGCGGCATCCCGGCGGTCGACCTGACCCAGCTGCCGACCGTGGTCGACGCCTCCAATCCCAAGGGCGTCACGGTCAAGACCGTCTACGACCCGAAGACCGGCTTCGCGACCCGCCAGTACGATGCGAGCTGGGAAGCGGTCACGGGGACGGCCGGCCTCGAATGGCAGCCCGACGAGGACACGCTCGCCTACGCCAAATATTCCAAGGGCTATAAGTCGGGTGGCCTGAACATCGGCATCTTCACGGTCCTGAGCTTCAGCCCCTGGACCGACAAGGAGACGGTCGATTCCTTCGAGCTGGGTGTGAAGAAGACCTTCTTCCACACGTTCCAAGCCAACGTCGCGGCCTTCTATTACGACTACAAGAACCTGCAGATCCCGGTCCGCCAGGTGAACTCGGCCGGCGGCGGCTCGGGCCTGTCGACCGGCTCGACCAACTTCTACAACGTGCCCAAGGCGGTCAGCCAGGGCATCGAGGTCGAGCTGACCTGGCAGCCGATCGACAACCTGCAGATCCTGTTCAACTACTCCTATCTCGACGCCACGATCAAAGAGGGCCAGGCGGTCGACATCGCCGACCCGGCCGCTCTCGATCCGAAGGCCCGGCCGCTGCAGACGGTCGCCCAATGCGCCGCCATCGTGACCGGCGGCGGCACGGCCTGTCCGGTCGACGTGTTCACGACGGGCCTGGCCAATGGCGGTTTCGAGCGGAACCAGAACCTGTCGGGCAACAGCCTGCCGAACGCGCCGAAGAACAAGATCGCGTTCAACGTCAACTACACCTGGCATCTGAGCCATGGGGCGCTCGCCGCCTCGGCCAGCTACATCTGGCGCGACAAGCAGTACGGCACCCTGTTTACCCGCTCCTACAACGAGGCTCCGGCCTGGGACCAGGTCGACCTGCGCCTGACCTGGACCTCGGAGAAGGAGAACTACAAGGTCATCGTCTACGGCAAGAACGTCTTCGACGAGATCGGCTACGACGCCGGCGCCTACGGCAACCGCCTGGCCGGCGGCATCAACGACGCGGCGGGCGTGCGGACCAACGTCATCCAGGGGATCGCCAAGACCTATTCGGTCACGCCCCCGGCGCTCTACGGCGTCGAGCTGCAGTACAAGTTCTGATCCCCCTGTCCCCCTCTCGCTCGCGGGAGGGGGATTTCTTTGTCAGGTGACCATGATCGAGCCGAGCAGCAGCCGCGCTCCCGGCTTGCCCAGCGCCAGGTCGGTCTGCCGCTGCAGTTCGCGGGAGATGTAGTCCACATTGGGCGGCGCCCCTGGCTGCAGCCCGGCCGCATAGACCTGCACCATCTGGAAATAGGCCGCCCGGATGCGGGGCAGCAGCTTCTCGGCCCGGTCGCGCAGGGCCGGGTCGGGGATGTCCAGGCCGCACTCGATCATCAGCACGCCGCGCCGCCCGTCGGGCCGGATCACGGTGGCGCTCATGGCGTCGACCTCGAGGAAGGACGAGCCGCCGGATTTCTTCTTCTTTTCGCCGCCCTCGGAGGCGCGCGCCGCCGCCGGCGAAAGCGCGAGGGCCAGGAGGGCCAGGCTGGCGAGGCGACGGTTCATGCGCGCGACAGTGCGCCACATCATGGTTAGCGGTCTCTTTACGGGCCGGGCGCGAAGGTGCGGCCCAGAACCGCACTGAATCGCAACTGAGCAAGGTCCGCCCGTGGGTCGTTTCGCGCCAAAATCCCTCGACCTCGACGGCAAGGCGATCCTGGTCACCGGCGGCACCGGTTCGTTCGGCCGCCGCTTCATCGAGACCGTGCTGACCCGCGCCAGGCCCCGCAAGCTGATCGTCTTCTCCCGAGACGAGCTCAAGCAGAGCGAGATGCAGGCCGATCTCGCCGAGCGGTTCGGGCCGGACGCCATGGCCTGCATGCGCTTCTTCCTCGGCGACGTGCGCGACCGCGAGCGCCTGACCCTGGCGTTCCGGGGCGTCGACATCGTCATCCACGCCGCGGCGCTCAAGCAGGTGCCGGCGGCGGAGTACAATCCCTCCGAATGCATCCACACCAATGTGCTGGGCGCGGAGAACGTGGTCTGGGCCTGTCTCGCCAACCGCGTGAAACAGGTGGTGGCGCTCTCCACCGACAAGGCGTGCAACCCGGCCAACCTCTACGGCGCGACCAAGCTCGCCTCCGACAAGACCTTCGTGGCGGCCAACAATCTGTCCGGCGACATCGGCGCCAAGTTCTCGGTGGTGCGCTACGGCAACGTCGTGGGCTCGCGCGGCTCGGTCGCGCCTCTGTTCCAGCGCCTGATCGCCAAGGGCGTCGCCGAGCTTCCGATCACCGACCCGCGCATGACCCGCTTCTGGATCACCCTGAACCAGGGCGTCGATTTCGTGCTCTCCTCGCTCAGCCTGATGCGCGGCGGCGAGATTTTCGTGCCCAAGATCCCGTCGATGAAGATGACCGACCTGGCCGCCGCCATGGCGCCCGACCTGCCGATCAAGGTCGTCGGCATCCGCCCCGGCGAGAAGCTGCACGAGATGATGATCTCGGTCGACGACGCGCGCACCACGGTCGACCTCGGCGATCGTTACGCCATCGAGCCGGCCTTCGTGGAATACACCCGCAAGTCCTTCGGCGAGGACCATCCGATGGCCGCCGACGGCTTCTCCTACGCCAGCGACACCAATGACGACTGGCTGAGCGGCGCGGGCCTGCTGGAACTTCTGGCCGATGGCCCGCCCGCCGAGCGCCGCCGCCGGGCCACCGACTGAGCCCTATGTCCGGTCCGCTGCTCCCCTACGGCCGCCAGACGATCGAGGACGACGACATCGCCGCGGTCGCCGAGGCCCTGCGCGGCGACTTCCTGACCACCGGCCCCACGGTCGAGGCCTTCGAGACCGCCTTCGCCGAGACGGTCGGCGCGCGCCATGCGGTCGCCTGCGCCAACGGCACGGCGGCCCTTCATCTCGCCATGCTGGCCCTCGACGTCCAGCCGGGCGAGGTCTGCATCGCGCCCGCCATCACCTTCCTCGCCACCGCCAACTGCGCCCGCTATGTCGGCGCCGAGGTGGTGTTCGCCGATGTCGATCCGCTCACCGGCCTGATGACCCCCGACACCCTGGCCGACGCCCTCAAGCGGGTCGGCGGGCGCAAGCTGCGCGCCGTCCTGCCGGTCCACCTGCGCGGCGACGTCGCCCAGCTCGACGCCCTGGAAGCCCTGGCCCGCGACGCCGGGGCGGTGCTGGTCGAGGACGCGCCCCACGCCCTGGGCTCGACCGCCACCTTCGGCAATGTCTCCGAGCGGGTGGGCGACGCGCGCCATTCGGCTATGGCCACCTTCTCGTTCCATCCGGTCAAGACCATCGCCACCGGCGAGGGCGGCATGGTCACCACCAATGACGACCGCCTGGCCGAACGCCTGCGCGTCATGCGCTCCCACGGCATGATCCGCCCGCCCGGCGCGGACCCCTGGTGGTACGAGATGCCGGAGCCGGGCTTCAACTACCGCCTGCCCGACATCCTCTGCGCGCTCGGCCTCTCCCAGCTCGGCAAGCTCCCGCGCTTCGCCGCCCGGCGGAAGGCGCTGACGGCCCGCTACCAGAGCGCGCTCGCGCCCCTGGCGCCGATGCTGCGCCCGGCCGTTCGCCCGCTCTGGAGCGACCCGGTCCTGCACCTGATGGTCGCCCTCATCGACTTCGCCGCCGTCGGCAAGGCCCGCCGCCAGGTGGTCGAAGAGCTGAGGGCGCGCGGCGTCGGAAGCCAGGTCCACTACATCCCGGTCAGCCGCCAGCCCTATTACGTCAACCGCTACGGCCCGATCGACCTGCCGGGCGCCGACGCCTGGTACGAGGCCTGCCTCAGCCTGCCGCTCTATCCCGGCATGGCCGACGAGGATGTCGACCGCGTCGCCGCCGCCCTGAAGGCCGTCCTGGGCGCCTGAGCGCGCCGGAGCGGAACGATCCCGCACGCCGCCGTGTTGAGCCCGGGTCAACAAGTCCGCCGGCGCCGCCGGCAGGGGAGTGCTCATGCGTATTCTCGGGATCGCCGCCGCCGGCCTGCTCGTCGCCGGCCCCGCCTTCGCCCAAACCGGCTCCAGCCTCGCTGGCGCGCCGCCCAGCCCCTAC
>CAMFHW010000128.1 GCA_945952175.1 uncultured Phenylobacterium sp.
GTCCACACCCGTATAGATCGGCCCGCCGTGGATCAGCAGGTCGGCCGCGCTCGCCCCGCCCGCCACCGCAGCCGCCGACAGGGCCAGGCCCAGGATCCAACCGCGCATGTCCGCTCCCCGCATGAGTCTTCGGCGCCGATAGTCGCGGCGGTGAATTCAAACGCAAGGACGACGTGGGATCAGGGCGCGGCCTTGGCCAGGATGATCACCGAGACGCCGCGCGAGGGCCCGCGCGCCTCGAGGTTCTGGTAGGCGTGCGGCAGGTTGCCGGGGAAGCCCAGCACGTCGCCGGGCGACAGATCGAACCGCTCGCCGGCGACCCCGATCGAGACCCGCCCCTCCAGGCAGGTGAAGTATTCCCGCGTGCCCGGCAGGTGCGGCGTGCCGCGCAGCGCGCCGCCCGGCTCGAAGGTCATGATGGTCATGGTCTCGTCCGGCGCAGGCTCCGGCACCAGAGGGCGGCTGACCAGGCCGTGGCCGAGGCGCGTCTCCTTCACCTCCGCCGCCGTCCAGTGGCGCACCCGCGCGCGCGGCGCGGCCAGCAGCTCGTCCACCGGCACGCCCAGGGCCGCCGAGACCTTGACCAGCACCGTCAGG
The DNA here is from genome assembly GCA_945952175.1 of uncultured Phenylobacterium sp. Taxonomy (GTDB): domain Bacteria; phylum Pseudomonadota; class Alphaproteobacteria; order Caulobacterales; family Caulobacteraceae; genus Phenylobacterium. Next base: position 598 of record CAMFHW010000128.1, read on the forward strand.
GACGGGTTGCCGAGCCCGCTTTCCAGGTTGGCGATGGTCGAGCGCGGCAGGCCCGCCGCACGCGCCACCCCGGCCTGGGTCAGGCCCCGCGTGTGCCGCAGGGTCGAGAGATTGCGCCCCAGATGGGCGGCGACGAGATCCGGTTCGTCCATCATATCGACCTTTCGACAACAGAATGGACGTCGCGCTCGCCGCGCGGTCAAGCCCTCCCCATTCCCTTGGCCAGCAAGGGAGACCCATCCATGTCCCAACCGAAACTGCGCGTCGCCGTCACCGGAGGCACCTCCGGCCTCGGCCTCGCCTTGGTCCGCCAGTTCGCCCGCGAAGGCGCCGAGGTGGCCTTCGTCGCCCGCACCGCCGAACGCGTCGCCCGCGTCGCCGCGGAGGTCCCGCACGCCCACGGCGTCGTCGGCGACGTCGCCGCCAAGGACGACATCCACCCGATCGCCCTGCAGATCACCGGCCGGCTGGGCGGGCTGAACGTCCTGATCAACAACGCCTCCAGCCTCGGCCCGACCCCGCTGGCCCTGCTGGCCGACACCGATTGCGAAGACCTGGAGGCGGCGCTGGCCGCCAATCTCGTCGGCCCCTTCCGCCTGACCAAGGCCCTGCTGGGCGCCCTGGCCGGCGCGGCGCGGGAGACCGGCGGGGCGGTGGTGGTCAACATCTCCTCGGACGCCGCAGTCAACGCCTACGAGACCTGGGGCGCCTACGGGGCCAGCAAGGCCGGCCTCGCCCATCTCAGCCGCATCTGGGACGCCGAGCTGGCCGCCGACGGCGTCCGCGTCCTGTCGCTCGATCCGGGCGATATGGATACGCCCCTGCACGCCACCGCCATCCCCGACGCCGACCCATCCGAGTTGCAACGGCCGGAGGACGCCGCCGCCGGCATCGTGGCGGCCATCCGCGCCGCCCTGCCCCAGGGAGCCTTCGCATGATCGCCGCCGACACCCCCGTCCAGCGCCCGCCCGGCGCGCGCCTGCTGGTGGCCGACGCCGCCGGCCAGATCGCGAGCCTGCCCCGCGCCGCCCTGCCCGAGCTGATCCGGCCTGGCGACCTGATGGTGGCCAACGACGCGGCCACCCTGCCCGCCAGCCTGACCGGCGTCCACCTGCCAACCGGCCGGGCTCTCGAGGTGCGGCTGGCGGCGCGGCGCTCGCTCGCGCCTGACGATCTGACCTTCCAGGCCGTGGTGTTCGGCGAGGGCGACCACCGCATCCGCACCGAGGACCGCCCGGCCCCGCCGCCGCTGATCCCGGGCGATCACCTGCAGCTCGGGCCGCTGAGCGCGGTGGTGGAGGCCCTGCTCGGCCATCCCCGCCTGATCCGGCTGGCCCTGCTGGGACCGCCGGACGAGGTCTGGGCCGGCATCGCCCGCCATGGCCGCGCCGTGCAATACGCCCATGTCGCCGGGCCGCTGCGCCTGTGGGACATCTGGACCCCGGTCGCCGGACCACCTGCCGCCTTCGAGCCGCCCTCGGCGGGCTTTGCGCTGGACTGGGCGATGCTGAAGGCGATCCGGGCCAAGGGGGCGAGCTTCGTCACCCTGACCCATGCGGCCGGCCTGTCCTCGACGGGTGATCCGGCGCTCGACGCGCGCCTGCCGCTGGACGAGCCCTACCGCATTCCGTCGGTCACCGCGGCCGCCATCGCCTGGACCCGCGCCGAGGGCGGCCGCGTCATCGCGGTCGGCACCACCGTCGTCCGCGCCCTGGAGCATGCCAGGCGCCGATCCGGCGAAGGCCTGGCGGACCAGCGGCTGGGTCCTGAGAGCCGGCTCTCGGTCGTCGACACGATCCTGTCGGGCACGCACGAGCCGGACACCAGCCACTACCAGCTGCTGCGCGCCTTCACCGACGACGCCACCCTGGCGGCCGCCGACGAGGCGCTGGAGCGCGAAGCCTACCGAACCCACGAATTCGGCGACTCGGTCTGGATCGAGCGTCGCGCGCGCACGGCCTCACGGGTGGCCGCCTAGATCGGGCGGCGCCCGAGGGGGCTGCCCGTTTCGCCTGGTCCATGCCCTTCCGGGCGGGCCGGGCGGCCCCTACCCCCAGATCGTCCGGGCGTAGCTGATGAAGTTGAGGCCGAGGATCTTGTCGATCACCCGCGGCTTGACGCCCTTGGCCGCCAGCAGCTCGGCGAGCTTGCGGAACTGATCGGGACCGCGCAGGTCGATCACGAAGGGATAGGTGTCGGGCCGTTCACCGGACGCGCTGATGCCCGCCGCGCGCCGCTCGGCGATCTCCTTGGCCAGGGCGGCCTTGTAGACCTCCAGGTCGTCGACGCCGGTGATGCCGCCGTCGGTGCCGATGCCGACATGGTCCTCGCCGCAGACCTCGAGCGCGTGCTGGATGTGCGCCACCACGTCGGTCGCGTGCGGGTGGCCGTCCAGGGTCAGGAACGGCATGAAATAGATCCCGACGAAGCCCCCCTTCTGGGCGACCCCGCGCAGCTCTGCGTCGGTCTTGTTGCGCGGCAGGTCGGTCAGGGCCCGACAGCCGGTGTGGTTGATCGAGATTGGCGCCTTGGAGGCCTCGATCGCATCCAGGCAGGTGCGCTCGCCGCTGTGTGACAGGTCGACCATCAGCCGGGTCGCGTTGAGCTTCTCGATCACCTTGCGGCCGAGCGGGGTCAGCCCGCGGTTCAGCGGCGCCATCGAGCCGTCGCCCAGCACGTTTGCCGGATTGTAGGTCACCTGGACGATGCGGACGCCCCGCGCCGCATACTGGTCGATATGCTCCAGGTGCTCGCCGATCTGCACGGCGTTCTGCATGCCCCAGATCATGCCGACCTTGCCGGCCGCCTGGGCCGCGGCGATGTCGCCCGCCTTGCGCACGACGGTCAGGTCCTTCGGGCTGCCGGCGACCACGGCCTCCCACTGATCCAGGGTGTCCAGGGTGAACTGGTGCGGGTCCTGCGGCCCGGAAACATAGCCCAGGGTCTGGTTGATGGCGGTGACGCCCGAGGCATGAGCGTCGGCGATCGCACGCTTGTCGATCTTCAGGTCCTCGCCGCCGGGGACCCATTCGGGCTTCTGGCCAAGGTCGATGTTCGGATTGTAGAGCCCGCCGAGCGCATTGACGATGATCGGGCCCTTGGCGGCGGCGACCGCCGGCAGGGCCGAGGCGGCGAGCGCGCCGGTTCCGAGGGCGAGGGCCTGGCGGCGGGACAGCATCAGAAGTCTTCCTTTCGCGCGGCCGCGTCGGCCTGCGGGTTGTAGTCGGCGCGCGGATAGGCGACGCCGCGCTTGACGGTCAGGGTCAGGGACCGAAAGGCCCGGATGTCGGCGGTCGGGTCCTTGGCCATGAAGGCCAGGTTGGCGAGTTGGCCCGGCGCGATCGTCCCGAAATCGGCGTCGTTGCGGATCGACTGGGCCGCGGCGCCGGTGGCCGCGCGGATCGCCTCCAAAGGCGTGAAGTGCGCCTTGCCGACCAGCAGCTCCAGCTCGTCATAAAGCGACGGCCACGGGTCCCCGGGCGCGCTGAACCCGTCGGTGCCGGCCGTGACGGGCACGCCGGCGCGGCGGGCCTGGTCGGTCAGGCGATAGGCCAGGTCGCCCGTGCAGTAGCCCTTGGGCGCGGCCGGGTTCTTCGCCGCCCGCTCGTCCATCTCGGCATAGATCAGCAGGGTGGCGTCGAGGATCTGGCCGTTGGCCTTCATGGTCTCGTAGAGCTTGCCGACCACCGGGCTGTCGCCGGGCCCGAACTTCGAGGCGTCGACGGGCGCGCGGCGGTGATAGGCGCGTGGGATCTGGTCCGACGCCTGGTAGGCCAGCATGCAGACGTGGCTGATCACATCGACCTTGGCGTCCAGGCCCTCGGCCGGCGTCGCGGGGAAAACGGCCGCGTGGGCCCAGACCGGAATGCCCTGACGGTGCGCCTCGGCGGTGATCGCCTTGACCGTCTCGCCCGGCAGATCCGCATAGATCTTGATCGCCGAGGCGCCCGTGCCGCGGGCCATGGCGACGGCCAGCCGCAGGTCGGTGTCCGGCCCGATCGCCTGCATCCAGGGCGTCTTGCCCGGCGTCATGCCGGCGCTGACCGCGTGGGTGCGGGGGTCTTCGAAGAATTCCGGCCCCGCCATCAGGGCGGCGAAATAGATGTCCGGCCCCGGGATCTCGCGCACCCGGCTGGCGCGGGCGAGGTCGGCCACCTGGCGCAGGTCGTCGGCCATGTCGCGCACGGCGGTGATCCCGCCATAGAGGTCGCGCCGCATCTGGGCCTCGGCGTAGGGCCGGTTCGGCGGCGTGGCCAGGTGCTCGTGGGTGTTGATCAGGCCCGGCGTCACGAACAGGCCGGTGGCGTCGACCACCTGGGTGTCGGGCGCGAGCTTGAAGGCCATGGCCCTGTCGGCCCAGACCTTCTCGATCCGTTCGCCACGAACCAGGATGTTCATGGCCGCCTGAGGCTTCGCGCCCGTTCCGTCGATCAGGGTCACGTTACGATAGACGGTGTCGGCGGCCTGCGCCGGGGCGGCGAGCGCGGCCAGGGCTGCGGCGAAGAGGAGCGGTCGGAGCATGGATCAGCCTTAGCCTGGGCGTTGCGGGCCGGATAGACTCCCGGGACTGCCGGATTCGCGAGCCCCCGGCGAGGGAGATCCGCCTGTGCGCTTCGTTCTGTACAAGGGCCAATCGCAGTACGGCTCCCTGCGCCTGCATGTCGACCAGCTCACCGCGGCGCTGAACGGCCTGGGCCACGAGGCGGCGATCGTCGACCTGATGGCGCCGGACGCCGTCACCCAGCTGAACGCCGCCCTGGCCGATCCGCCGGACTGCTTCTTCGGGTTCTCGGGCGTGGGATCGGACATCCGGTCGGGCGGCGAGAGCGCCTATGACGTGATCGGCCGCGCCTACGCCTCGCTCTATGTCGACCACCCGATCCACCACGCGCCGCGGCTGTCGACCAGGATCCGCAAGAATGTCGCCCTGTTCCTGGATCGCAGCCACGTGCAGTTCATGGCCGCCTGGTCGAAGGGCCGCGACTTCGCTCAGCTGGGCTTCCTGCCGCCCGGCGCCAACGAGCTGCCGGGCCTGCCCGACCTGTCGGACGAGGCTTTCGCGGAGCGGGATATCGGCCTCCTGTTCACCGGCACCTATCGCGGCGCGCCGCAGGCCAGCTGGCGCGAGGGGCCGGACACCCCGGCCCGCACGGTGCTGGAGGGCGTCGCCGAGCGGATGGCCGCCGACGGCCGCCTGCCGATCCTGGACGCAGTGCGCTCGGCCCTGAAAGACCTGTTCAGCGCGGAGCTGAGCGGGGAGCTGTTCGAGGAGCTGATCCCGCTGCTGCAGGGGCCGCAGCAGTTCGCCGAGGCCTATCACCGCAACCGGTTCCTGACCCTGCTCGGCGACGTCGGCGCGCCGCTGACCGTCTATGGCTCGGGCTGGGAGCCGCTGGCCGCGCGCTATCCGAGCTTCGACTATGGCGGCGTCGGGAGCTTCGAGGAGACACTCAGCCTGCTGCGCCGCTCTCGCATCGTGCTGAACACCAACAACGGCTTCGTGGCCGGCGGGCATGAGCGGGTGTTCACCGCCCTGTGCGGCGGCGCCGTCGTGGTCTCGGACGAAAGCAAATACTACGCCGAAGCCTTCGCGCCGCACGAGCTGCCGACCTTCGCCTGGGATCGGTTGGAAGACCTGCCCGGCCTGCTGGCGGGCCTGCTGGGCGACGTGGAGACCATGGCGGCGATCGCGCGGGCCGGGGCGAAAAAGGCCCAGGCCGAGCACACCTGGACCCAGCGGGCCCAGAAGCTGGTCAAGGCCGTCAAGCAGGCCGGTTGAGCGCCTCGTATTCCGCCGGGGTTCCGCAGAAGACGACGTCGGCCGGATCGATCCGGCTGTAGGCGATCTTCGCCCCGGCCCGGATCAGGTGGTTGTAGAGCGGGGCGACATAGAGCTCGGCGGCCTGGGGCGCCAGGCGTTCGCGCGCCAGGGCGTCGCGGAAGTCGCCGGTGCGGGCGAAGGCGTAGAGGCCGGTGCAGCAGAGGTCGGAGATCGGGCGCTTCTCGGCGGTTTCGAGGGCGAACGGTTCGGGCCCTTCGGCGGGCTTCACATAGGACCAGTTCGCCCCCTCGCCTTCGAAGACCTCGAGCCAGCCGTCGTAGGTCTCGAAACCGGGCGGCAGTTCGAAGCCCGGCCGGAAGGTGTCGATATTGTAGGCGATCAGGGGGGTTTCGGCCGGCAGGTCGGCGCAGCCGAGCTCGATGGTCTCGGCCTGGCCGGCGGTGGGACCGGCAAGTTTGCGGACATCGAAGTCCATCAGCCCGAGGCGGTCGCACTCCGCGCGGATCCAGCCGAGATCGGCTTCAGGTGACACGATAAAGAGAAACGGCAAACTCTTGAAATAGCTTGCGAAGCTTCCGACGGCATGGGCGAAGACGCTCTCGCCGCCGAGTTCGAGGCGATACTTCGGAACGGTGTAGCCGGCGTCGTAGAACCGCTGGGAGCGGCCGGCCATGGGGATCACGATCATCTAGGCGTCCAGCTCCCGGAAGAGGCGCAGGGCGTTGGCGACGAAGGCCGTCTGGCGCTCGGGCCGGTCGGCGTGCAGTGGCAGCATCGACAGGAAGAGGCCGCAGGCGAGCGCCATGACCTCTGGCGAGCGGCCGCCCACCCCGTCGACGGAAAGCTCGCCCAGGGCGTCGGCCAGCCAGGCCTGGCAGGCGATGTCCTCGAATTCGAGGCCGTAGTCGCCGCCCGCCACGGTCGCCCGGCAGCGGCCGGCGACGATCTGGTCGTAGCGGCCGACGATCGAGTGGGCGAGCTTGGCGAGATCGTAGCGCAGGTCGCCGAAGATGGTCGGCTTCTCGCCCACCAGGCCGCGCGGATCGATGGCTTTGATGCGCCGGACCCGGCTGTCGTAGAGGATGTTCGAGAAGCAGAAGTCGCCGTGCATCAGGCTGTCGCCGCGGCCCGACGCCAGGCCATAGGCCGGGACCAGGCGCTCGGCGATCTCGACCAGGGACGGACAGGGCGCGCCCCCGAAACGCAGCGGGGCGCGGATGTCGAAGCCGCTCGACCTCGCATGGACCTCCAGCCGGGCCAGGGTCTTGTCGGCGGCCAGCGCCCGGAGCGCCGCATCGCCTGAGCCGGTCCCCTTCACGCCCGCGCAGGCGTGGAGGAAGGCCTCGCAGGAGGCGAGGATGCGCAGCCAGGGCTTGCGCCCCACCGACCCGTGCACGAACAGCTCCGACAGCACCGGCAGGAACTCGTACTCGGTCTCGTAGAACACCCGGCCTTCGTCGGAGCCGAAGCCCAGAAGGCGACCGCAATAGACCTGGGCGGCGGGCGGGGCCTCCTGCAGCCAATGGGCCTCGGCCCAGATCTTGGCGGAGTCGGCGCTGGACTTGCGGGCCGTGAGCCCGTCGATCTTCACGGTGTTGAAGGCGCGCGCCGTGGTCACCGCCAGGCGCGACTGGAAGAAGGTGGTCAGGTGGCCGAAGTCGAGCCAGCCCTCGGCCGGCGCCGGCTTCACCGCGTGGCCGGAGACGTAGTGGTTCACGGCGCCGATGAAGTCGCCGCGCCGCCGGGTGAGCGAGCGCAACAGGTCGACGGCGGACGAGAAGGCGAAATAGCCGGCGGCCACCGGCCAGCCCTCATGGCCGTCCTCGCCGGCGGGGGTGTCGACCAGGCCCACCACCCCGCCCTCCCCATCCAGCGCCATCTCGGCCCAGGCGTATTCGTTGGTGCGCGGGCCGGCGCAGATCACGTCGACGTCGCCCATCGGCGGGTCCGGGATCAGGGTGTCGCCGTGCAGGATGTGGACGGCCACGTCGCCGGCGCCGATCGAGTTCAGCGCATAGACCACCGCCTCGCCCAGCCGGAGCCCCTCCGGGATCGGGACCACCTCGACATTGAGCTCGGCCAGGCGCCGGGCGTCGTAGGGCGAGAGCTGGTGCGCCTCGGGCAGGACCAGGTGCTGGCGCTCGGCGGAGCCCAGGGCCGCGAGCTGAAGCTCGTAGAGTTTCTGGGTCCCGACCGGCAGCAGGGCCGGCGGCAGGGGGCCGAATTCGGCGGCCAGTTCCTGGCCGACCACCGCGCCGGACATGATCAGGCGGACGGCGGTCACGAGCCCCCGCCCCCGGGCTCCCGCGCCAGGCGAGCGATGATCTCCTCATAGGCGAGTTCGACGAATTCGGACGGCCGCACCGCCTTGTCGTCGATGTAGAAGCCCTCGGTCCCGCACCAGGGCTTGCCCACATGCACCTCGTCGAACGGCACCTCGTGGCGCGTCAGCCAGTCGAGGATGACCGGCAGGGTGAGCGCATTGATCTTGCCGACATTGCCCTGGTGGGTGCGCATGTTGCGCGCCGAAGCGATGACGATCTCGAAGCCTTGCGCCTTGTATTGCCTCAGCTTTTCGATGAGTGCTCGATTGGGCTCGCGCTCGGCGTAGGCTCGCGCCGGATCGTCGAGGGCGATGGTGCCGTCGAGATCGAAGACGAGGCGCTTCATGGCCGGCTAGGGCTCCGTAGGCGGACGGGCCAGCCTAGGACGATTCCACGCGCGCCGTGGCGTGACGCCCCGATAGGGGCGAAACGAAGATTAAAGTGAACGCCTTGGCTCCAGCGCCGTTTACCCAAGACCTGCGCCATACGGCGCAGCTTTGACGGGGCAGGTGAATGGGTTCGGGGACGGCAGCGGCGGGTTTCGCGTCGGCGGGCGGCGAGCTCGGCCTGCTGTTCGACCGCCTGGACTGGTCGGGGACCCCGTTGGGCCCGACGCCGCAATGGCGTCCCTGCCTGACCCACGCCGTTCGCATGATGCTGCCGGCGCGCGCCCAGATCGTGATGTTCTGGGGGGCGGACTATGTGGCGCTCTACAACGACGCCTATGCGCCGACCATCGGCGACAAGCACCCGCGCGCGCTCGGCCGGCCGGCGCGGGAAAACTGGGCGGAGCTGTGGGACGATCTGGAGCCCCTGCTACGCCAGGCGCGGGTCACCGGCGACACCGTGTTCGCCAAAGACCGGTAGTTCTACAG
>CAMFHW010000129.1 GCA_945952175.1 uncultured Phenylobacterium sp.
CCCAAATCCAGGGCCACGGCGGCGAAGGGCGGGTGGTGATCAGGATGTCGAACCGCGGCGACGGGTCGGCCGGCAAGGCCCCAGCGCGATCGACCCCGATCTCGACGACGCCGGGACCACCGGTCGGCGCCTCGCCCGCGTCGCGGACGGCGACGCCGGCCCCGCCGAGGGCCAGCAACCCCTCCATCGCCGAGACCGGCGCGTTCACCGCCGCGTCAGGCCGCCGCCTGGGGCGCCGACAGCTCCGCGCGAAGTTGCCGGCGCAGCAGCTTTCCGGTCTCGTTGTAGGGCAGCGCCTCGCGGAAGACCCACAGCTCCGGCGTCTTGGTCGAACGGAGTTGGCCCTTCACCATGGCGGCCAGTTCGTCGGGCGGGACCGGCTCGGAGGTGACCACCACCGCGGCGACCTGCTCGCCCCAGTCGTCGTGCGGCACGCCGAGCACGGCGACATCGCTGACCTTGGGATGGGTCCGCAGCACGTCCTCGATCTCGCCGGGCGAGATGTTTTCGCCGCCACGCACGATCACGTCGTCCAGCCGGCCTTCGACGAAGAGATAGCCCTCCTCGTCCATCCAGCCGCCGTCATTGGTGGCGAACCAGCCGTCGTCCTGGATCGCCTTCTTGTGCGCGTACTCGCCGCTGACCTGCTCGCCGCGGACATAGATCTCGCCGGAGCGGTTGGGCGGCAGGACCTCGCCGCCCGGGCCGCGGATCTCGACCTCCAGGGACGGCAGCGGCCGGCCGACCGAACCCAGCCGCTTGCGCACCGCCTCGTCGGCCGAGCTCATCGCCTCGCGGTGATCGTCGGGGCCCAGCATGGCGATCGTCGAACTGGTCTCGGTCAGGCCATAGGCGTTGACGAAAGCGACCTGCGGCAGGAGCCGCATGGCGCGCTCAATCACCGGCTGAGGCATGCGCCCGCCGCCGTAGGACAGGGCGCGCAGGGCCGGCAGGCTTTCGCCGCGGGCTTCCAGGATGTCGAGGATGCGGCCCAGCATGGTGGGCACGAGCATGGCGTGGGTGACCTTCTCGGCCGCCGCCAACTCGACCCAGCCCTCCGGCGTGAACGTCGGCAGATGGACGGTGCGTCGGCCGCCATAGACGCCGGTCAAGACCGCCGAGATGCCGGCGATGTGGTAGGCCGGCACGCTGACCAGGGCCGCCTCATCCTCGTCCGACGCCAGGAACTCGACCGTCGAGATGACGTAGGAGGTCAGGTTGCGGTGGCGCAGGATCGCGGCCTTGGGCTCGCCGGTGGTGCCGCTGGTGAACAGCAGGACGCCGATGTCGGGGTCGACATAGGGCAGCTCGGCCTCGCGATGAGTAGGGTCCAGACAGGCGGCGTCGAAGGCCGAGCGCGTGACCACGGTCACGCCCGCCGTTGGCTGCAGTCGACCCACGATGTCGTCGTCGACGATGGCCACCGAGGGCGAGGTGCGGGCCAGCAGCTTGTTCAGGTCGGCGTCGGACAGGCGGTAGTTCAGCGGCGCGAACGGATGGCCGAGCAAGCCCGCCGCGAAGACCGCGATCGGCAATGCGGGACTGTTCAGGCCCACGAACACCACCGTCTCGCCGCCGAAGCTGGCCAGCCAGGCCGCGCCGGCGCGGGCGCGGTTGCGCATCTCGTCGAAGGTCAGGCCGTCCGCGGCCGCCCCAACCGCCAGCCGGTCCGGCGCGGCGTCGGCCGCCATGTCCAGGAGAAGGGTGGTCTGCATGGCCTCAGTCCGAGGCCGGCAGCTTCTTGGCGTCCTTCAGGCCCAGCACCTCGCCACCCACGGACAGCGAGCCCGCGCCCGGCTTCACGCACAACACCTCGAGGCCGAGCGCGTCGTCGGCGTAGCGCTTGCCCATCTGGGTCCCACCGCTGTGGTCGGGCGAAAGGGCCAGGCCCTCCGGCTTGGCGGCGGTGGCCGCCACCATCGGCTGGCCGCCGCATTCGAGGGCGACGTCGCCCGGCGCCGGGCGCACGACGACGACCTCCGTGTCGCAAACGGCGCTCTTCAGACGCAATCCGGGCTTCAGTTCCATGGTCTCACTCCCACGCCGGCGGCCCGGCCTCTTGTCATCGGTATAATTTTCGACTGCCCCGGCGGCAGGCACAAGACCGCAATCGCTTTCAGCCATTCGGTTTGCGCAGATTGCGGCGCGCGGGGCCGGCGTGCTTTGCTTGGGTACGTCGTGCGTAGGGAGGTCCGCGAATGCTGTTGGAAGGTCTGAAGGTCGTGGAGATGGCGACCTGGATCGCGGGGCCGGGTTGCGCCGGGGTGATGGCCGACTGGGGCGCCGACGTGGTCAAGGTCGAGAGCCCCGACGGCGACGCGATCCGCACCTTCTATCCCGACACCGCCCAGATCCCGGGCAATCCGATCTTCGCCATGGAGAACCGCGGCAAGAAGGGGGTGGTGTTGGACCTGCGCAAGCCCGAGGGCCGCGCGGCCATGCTGACCCTGCTGAAGCAGGCCGACATCTTCGTCACCAATCTGCGGCCGGGGCGGCTGCGCAAGCTCGGGCTCGACTACGAGACCGTGAAGGTCGAGGCGCCGCGGCTGATCTATTCCATGGTCACCGGCTACGGCCTGCAGGGGCCGGAGGTCGACAATCCCGCGTTCGACATCACCGCCTTCTGGAGCCGCACCGGCGCGGCGCGGGCGACCATCCCGCCGGACCAGGAGCCCTTCCCGTCCCGGCCGGGGTTCGGCGACCACACCACCGCGCTGGCGACGCTCTCGGCCACCCTGGCGGCGCTGCACGAGCGCCACGCCACGGGCAAAGGCCGGCTTGTGGAGGCGAGCCTGATCCGCGCCGGGGCCTATGCGATCGGCTGGGACCTGTCGCTGCAGCTGCGCTACGGCCAGGTGGTCACGGCCCAGCCGCGGGACGACCGGCCGAGCGCGATCTCGGGCTTCTTCCGCACTGGCGACGGCCGCTATGTGGTGATCGTGCCCCGCTCGGTGGACTGCTTCACCAATATGATGATCGCGGTGGACCGGCCCGAGATCCTGGCCGACGAGCGCTACCAGTTCCCGACGGACAATCTGGAGATCATCCGCGAAGTGCGCGCCATCATCGACGAGGGCTTCGCCGCGATGACGCTGGAAGAGGCCGGCCAGAGGTTGACCGATTGCGACCTCGCCTGGGCGCCCATGGCGACGCTCGGTGAGTTGGCGGATTCGGAGATGGCGAAGCTGGCCGGCTGCTTCGAGACGGTGCAGGATGGCTGGGGCGGCAGCTTCCGGGCGGTCGCGGCGCCGGCCCGTTTCCCGGAGGGCGCGCCCAAGGTCGGCCGCCCGGCGCCCAAGCTCGGCGAGCACACCCGCGAGGTGCTGGAGGCCGCCGGCCTTCGGCCTGACGAGATCGACGCGGTCTGCGGGACGGCCTGAGGCTCAGGTCTCGCGCGGGGGCGGCGCGGCGGTCAGCTCGACCTCCAATCCTTCCGTCCGCCAGTGGAAATGCGCCTCGCCGCCCAACTGGCGGGCGAGGTCATGGATCAGCCGCGAGCCGAAACCCCGCCGCGCGGGCGCGCCGCACGGCGGCCCGTCCCTCTCCTTCCAGGCCAGGCGCAAGCCCCTGCCGGGCCGCTGGGTCCAGGTCACCGACACCCGTCCCGGCTCGACGCTGAATGCGCCGTGCTTGCGCGCGTTGGTGGCGAGCTCGTGGACAATCATCGAGACCGACTGGACCTGGTCGGGCGCGAGGCCGACCTCCGGCCCCTCCACCTCGCAGGCCTCCGGCCGCCCCACGGCGGCCAGTCCGTCACGCACCACGCCGTCGAGCGAGGCGCCTTCCCAGCGACTGTCGGCCAGCACCGACTGGGCCCGCGCCAGGGCGGCGACACGACCCAGGACCACCTCCTTGTAGGCGGCGAGGCTTGGGGCGGGCGTCAGCTGAATGATCGACTGGACGACGCTCAACATGTTGCGGGCGCGATGGTCGACTTCGCGGATCAGCAATTCGCGCGCCTCTTCCGCCCGCCGCCGGTCGGTGATGTCGTTGAGCACCACGGCGACGCCGCCGTCCGGCATGGGGCAGATGGAGAGCTCGACGATCCGGTCGGGCCGCATGCGAGAGCGGGTCTCGAAGGCGCTGGTCAGGCCCTCGTCGCGCGCCAGGAAACAGGCCCGCTCGAACGGCGTGCCGACGCCCTGCGGGAAGACCTCCCACATGACCTTGCCGAGCAACATGTCGCGGCTGACGCCGAAATAGGCCTCGGCGGCGCGGTTGAAGATAACATAGCGCCAGTCGCGATCGACGGCGTAGAAGCCGTCGCTGACCGCCTCCAGCACGGCGCTCAGTCGAGCTTCCAGGGAGGAGACCTCGCCGGGCCCTCCCGCCTCAAATGACGGCTTGTCGACCATCCCCACCCTCTCGCCAACTGGAGAGAACGCGCGGGGGCGGATTTGGTGGCGCCGGTGCGTCAGGGGGCGAGATCGATTCCGTCGCGGCGCAGCGTCCGGATGGTGAGCGTCCCGGCTGGCGGCGGCCTCAGCACCGCCGAGGCGGCGCCTTTGAGATCCAGCCACGCCAGGCCGTCGGCGGGCTTCAACGGCACGATGCCTCGGTCGTGGAAAGGCGCGACGTCCGGCCCCGGGGCCGTGGTCAGCATGGAGAAGGCGCCGTCGCGGACCAGGCCCGCGATCCAGAACCAGGGCTCACCCGCCACGGTGAACAGGTGGCGGTCCTTCAGCTTGACCTTGGGCGCGGCCGGGGCGGTGTATTCGTAGAAGCCGGTGGCCGGGATCAGCACCCGGTCGACCTTGGCGAAATCGCGGCCCTCGGAGACGAAGTTGAAGACGGGTCGCCCGTTCGGCGCCTTCCAGGCCCAGGGCGTCATCGCGCCGACCAGTTTGCCATCGCGCAGGCGCACGACCGGCGAGCTGTCGCTGATGCGGATCGAGGCCTTGGCCTCGGTGTCGTTGGGCAGCAGGCCACCGTCCCATTCGAAGGACGGCAGGATGTCGAGCTCGCCGAACAGGTTGGCGAGTTCGTCCAGATTGGCCTCGCGGGCGAACTCGTTGCACACGCGCGTCAGGCCGCCAGGGCGCCCCACATGGCCATGGCGAGCGAGAAGCCTCGGGCGTCGCCCTGGGTCGTGCCGGCCATCTTGTTCATCACGTAGGAGAAGGTGGTGCGGGCATCCATGTCGATGATGATGATCGAGCCGCCATAGCCGCCCCAGTAGATCGTATTCGGGTTGGGCAGCGGCACGGCCCCGCCCGGCAGGCCGAAGCCCATGCCGAACCGGACGGGCGTGCCGAGGATCAGGTCGGTGTTCTCGATCTGCACTTCCAAAGCCTTGCGGCAGCCGGCCTCGGAGAGGATGCGCTTGCCCTCGGCGACCCCGCCATTGGCCAGCAGGACCTGGATCTCGGCCACCGAGCGGGCGTTGCCCGTGCCGCCTGCGGCCGGGATCTCGGCGGCGCGCCAGGCGCGGGTCTTGGTCTCGCCGACATCGACGCCGGGATTGTGCGACATGTTCGAGACCAGCTCGTCCTGCGGGCCGTCGCCGATCGCCCCGCCCGCCGGCGGCGGAACCAGTTCGGCCACGCGGCCGTCCTCGCTGGCCGGCAGGCCGATATGGAAGTCCGCGCCCAATGGCTGGGCGACCTCCTCGCGGAAGAAGGTCCCGAGCGAGCGGCCCGTGATCCGGCGGACCACCTCGCCGACCAGATAGCCCTGGGTCAGGGCGTGATAGCCGGAGCGCGTCCCCGGCTCCCAATAGGGCGCTTGGGCTGCGAGCAGGGCGACGCACTTGTCCCAGTCATAGAGGTCGGACTTGGTGATCGGCGCCTTCCAGCCGGACAGGCCGGCGGAATGGCTCATCAGGTGGCTGACCTTGACGTCGGCCTTCCCGTTCGCCGCGAACTCCGGCCAGTACCTGGCGACCGGGGCGTCGAAGTCGAGCTCGCCGCGGTCCGCCACGATCAGGGCGCTGAGCGCCGTCATGGTCTTGGTGGTCGAATAGACATTGGCGATGGTGTCCTTGACCCAGGGCCGGGTCTTGGCCGGATCGGCCCAACCGCCCCAGAGGTCGACCACGGTCTCGCCGTCGAGGGTGGCGCAGAAGCTGGCGCCGAGGTCGGCCCCGCTCGCCAGATTGGCCTCGAAGGCCGCGCGCACCGGCGCGAACCGGTCGTTCGTGAAACCCCCAACCGCACCGTCGGCCATCGCTTCGCTCCCTCTGGGTATCGTGTTCTGCGAATCCTAGCGCGGGCGGCCGGCCGATGGCGAGCCTCTTGCGGCGGGCCCGCGAAGCGGCCGATGGTGGGGGGGTGCCTCCGACCTCACTGATCTTCGACTGCGATCCCGGCGTCGATGACGCCATCGCCCTGTTCCAGGCCTTCGGCGCGCCCCAGGCCCTCGACCTCCTGGCCATCACCACGGTGGCGGGCAATGTCGGGGCGAGCCTGACCGCGCGCAACGCCCGGCTCATCCGCCAGATCGCCGGCCGCCTGGACGTGCCAGTTGTTCCCGGCTGCGAGCGACCCATGGTGCGGCCGCCCGTCGAGGCCGGCCATTTCCACGGCGAGAGCGGCCTCGGACACCTGCCGATCTTCGAGCCCGAGGCGCCGGCGTATCCCGGTCACGCGGTGGACTTCATCGTCGAGACCCTGATGAGCCGCCCGGAGAAAACCGTCAGCCTGGCTGTGACCGGGCCGATGACCAATCTCGCCATGGCCATGGTGCGCGAGCCGCGGATCGTGCCGCGGATCAAGGCGGTCTCAGCCATGGGCGGCGCGCGGCGCGAGGGCGGCAACATCACCGCCTCGGCTGAATACAACATCTATGCCGACCCGCACGCGGCGCAGATCGTGGCGGCCAGCGGCTGCCCGCTGGTGATGCTCGGCCTCGACGTGACCCACCAGGTGCGGGCCACCGCCGAGCGGCGGGCGCGGATCGCGGCGCTTCCCACCGAGACCGCGCGCGCGGCGACCAACCTGCTCACCTTCGCCGACGAGGTGGAACGGCGGCTGGGCACCGGCGACGACCCACCCCAGCACGATCTCTGCGCCATCGCCTATCTCATTGACCCGTCGCTGTTCCTGACGGTCCCCTGCCGCCTGTCGGTCGAGACCGGGTCGGAGCTGACGCTCGGCCACACGGCGGTCGAGTTCCGCCTTGCCGCGGGCGAGGCCGGCAACGCCCGCTGGGCGACCAAGGCCGACGCCCAGGGCGTGTTCGACCTGTTGACCGAGACCCTGGCGCGCGGTCCGGTGCGCCCGGCATGAGCGCGCGCATCACCGTCCTGGGCTCGATCAATCTCGACTTCGTGGCGAGTTGCGAGACCCTGCCCAGCCCCGGCGAGACGGTGACGGGCGCGACGCTGGCGCGGCATCCCGGCGGCAAGGGCGCCAACCAGGCGCTGGCGGCCCTGCGGCTCGGTGCGAAGGTGACCCTGATCGGACGGGTGGGCGACGATCCCTTCGCCGGCGAGGCCCTGGCCCTGCTGAAGGCCGGGGGCGCGGACCTGACACACGTGGCGGTCGATCCGAAGGAGCCGACGGCCATCGCCCTGCTGGCTGTGGCTCGCTCGGGCGAGAACCAGATCGTTGTGGCGTCCGGGGCGAACGGCGCGTTTTCGCCCGACCTGCTGGCCGGCCCGATCTCCGAGGCCCTGATCTGCCAGCTCGAAATGCCCATCGAGACGGTGACCAAGGCGGCGACGGAGGCGACCGGCTTCGTCTGTCTGAACCTGGCGCCAGCCTATCCTGTGCCCGACGCCCTGCTCGCCCGGGCGGACCTGATCGTCGTCAACGAGGGCGAGGCCGCGACCTATGGCGATCGCATCCATCAGGCCCAGGGGCTGGTGGCGATCACGCTCGGCAAGCGCGGGGCGGGCCTGTTCAAGGCCGGCCGGCAGATCGCCGCGGCGACACCGCCCTCGGTCGAGGTCGTGGACACTACCGGCGCCGGCGACAGCTTCGTGGCCGCCCTGACGGTCGCCCTGCTGGAGGGGCAGCCCCCCGCCGACGCCCTGGCCTTCGCCTGCGCGACCGGGGCGCTCACCTGCACGGTGGCGGGCGCCCAGCCGTCCCTGCCCCATCGGGCCGCGGTTGAGGCCCTGATGGCGCGGGCCTAGAACCTGCCGATGACCAAGCGCGTCCCCGAACTCTCGCTCAGCGACTTCACGGCGGGCGACGCCGCCGCCCAAGAGGCTTTCTCCCGCGCTTTGATGGCCGGGCTGCAGGAATACGGCTTCATCATCCTGAAGGACCACAACGTCCCGGTGGACCTGCTGGACCGCGCCTACGAGCTGGCGACCCGGTTCTTCGCTCTGCCGACGGCGCAGAAGATGAACTACGCCAAGGGCTTGCGTGGCTATGTTGCGTTCGGAACCGAACACGCCAAGGACACCAAGGTCGCCGACCTGAAAGAGTTCTGGCAGCTCGGCCGCGAGCCGACGCCCGAGGCGCTGACTCACGAGGAGCTGCCGCCCAATGTCTGGCCGGAGGGCGTGGCTGGATTCCAAGAGACCTTCCAGGCGCTCTATGACGGCCTGGACGAGCCCGGCCGGCTGCTGCTGCGCGCGTTGGCCCCGCGGCTCGACCTGCCGGAGGACTGGTTCGACGCCAAGGTGCGGTTCGGGACCTCGATCCTGCGGGTGCTGCATTATCCGCCGGTGCCGGACGACGCCCCGCCTGGCGCGGTCCGTTCGGCGGCGCACGAGGACATCAACTTCCTGACAATGCTGGTGGCGGCCAAGGGCGCGGGCCTGCAGCTGCTGGACCGCGACGGGACATGGCTGCCGGTCGAGACCGAGCCGCGCAACCTGATCGTCGATTCCGGCGACATGCTGGAGCGGCTGACCAACGGGGTGATCCCATCCACGACCCATCGCGTGGTCAATCCGGAAGGGCCGAACGTCAGCCGTTATTCGATGCCGTTCTTCATGCATCCGAGTTCGGACGTGTCGCTGAAGGCCCTGCCCTCCTGCGCCGCCAACGGGCCGGAGCGGCCGGACATCACCGCCGGCGATTTCCTGGCCGAACGGCTGAAGGCGATCGGCCTGGCGTCCTAGCCGAAACTCGCCACCGAGCGTGCGCCCGGGACCATGACCTCTCCCTGCGGCGGCTCCACGGCGCCGAGCGCCGTCAGGCGCACCGTCTTGGCCAGGCTGGGCGTGAGGGCGAACCAGTCGTCGTCGGGTCGATACCCGGCCACGGCCAGATGGACGATCGGCAGCAAGCGGTCGGTGGTGAGCGTCAGCGCCCAGACTTCGCCGTCCTTCAGCAGCTCGGCCGAGACAGCCGCCGCGGGCGCCGGGGCCGGGCGCTCGGTCGGATGGTGGACGGCCTCGGCGATCATCTGGCCCTCGCCGTCGCGCAGGCGGACCACCGTGGCGTCGTGGCCGGGCGGGCCGAAGCGATAGGCGTAGGTGATGTCGAAGAACCGGCCAATCAGTTCGAAGGCCGACAGGGTCTGTGTCGAGCGGGGCGCGAGGCTGAGCGCCCGGCGCGCGTTGACCACCGGGGTCGCGCCGTCACGCAGGCAGACCAGTTCGACCTCGGCCTCGCTCGCGCGGCCGGTGTCGTTGGTGAGGTGGGTCGCCAGGCCGTTTATGCCATAAACGGT
>CAMFHW010000130.1 GCA_945952175.1 uncultured Phenylobacterium sp.
GAGTCGTCGGCAGCGTCAGATGTGTATAAGAGACAGCCGATGAACCGTATCCTCCCCCTGATCGCCGGCGCGGCCTGCCTGGCCGCCGCCGCGCCCGCCCTCGCCGCACCGGCCTCGAACAGCAGCTGCTTCCGCATGCGCGACATGCACAACCACTCGGTCGTCGACCGCAACACGATCTATGCGGCCGTGGGGATGCACGACGTCTATCGGATCACCAGCTCCAACGCCTGTTTCGCGGCCAAGTGGAGCTCGGACCCGCTGATCACGCGCGTGGTGGCCGGCTCGGACATCGTCTGCAAGCCCATCGACCTCGACCTCAAGGTCGGTGGTTCAGGCGGCGTCAGCCCCTGCATCGTCACCGGCATCCAGAAGCTCACCCCGGCGGAAGTCGCAGCGATCCCGAAGAAACTGCGGCCTTAGACGCCCCTTGCGTCATCCCGGCCGGAAGCCCGCCTCGCGGGCTGCACAGCCGGGACCCAGGCGGTTCTGCGGTGCGTCGGCCCCTGGGTCCCGGGTCTCCGCTTCGCTGCGCCCGGGATGACGGCGGGAGCCAGTCGCCGAGGTCGGCAAGCGGTGCTAGGGAGGCTCGCCCTGAGGAGTCTCCCATGCATCTCGCCCGCTTCCCCCGCGCCCGCTTCGCCCACCTGCCGACGCCGCTGGAGCCCTTGCCGCGCCTGAGCGAGGCCCTGGGCGGCGGCGCCCAGTTCTGGATCAAGCGCGACGACTGCACCGGCCTGGCCGGCGGCGGCAACAAGACCCGCAAGCTGGAGTTCCTGCTGGGCGAGGCCCTGGCCCAGGGCGCCGACACCCTGGTCACCCAGGGCGCCGTGCAGTCGAACCACGTGCGCCAGACGGCGGCCGCGGCCGCCCGGTACGGCATGGCCTGCGAGATCATCCTGGAGGAGCGGGTCCAGACCAACGCGGTCGACTACAACCACTCGGGCAACGTGCTGCTGGACCGGCTGATGGGCGGCCAGCTGCGCAACGTGCCGGCCGGCAGCGACATGAACGCCGAGCTGGAAAAGTCGGCCGAACAGGTCCGCGCGCGGGGCGGCAAGCCCTACATCATCCCGGGCGGCGGCTCGAACACCGTGGGCGCGCTGGGCTATGTCGACTGCGCGATCGAGCTGGTCGCCCAGGCCAACGCCCAGGGCCTGGTGATCGACCGCATCGTCACCGCGACCGGCAGCGCCGGCACCCATGCCGGCCTGGTGGCGGGCCTGGCCCTGGTGGGCGCCGACATCCCGATCCTCGGGATCGGCGTGCGCGCGCCGAAGGAGGCGCAGGAGGCCAATGTCCACAAGCTGGCCGTCGCCACGGCGGAGGTGCTGGGCCATGGCGAGCGGGTGACCCGCGAGATGACGGTGGCCAATTGCGACTATGTCGGCGCGGGCTACGGCATCGCCGACGAGGGCGTGTTCGAGGCCCTGAGGCTGGCCGCGCGCACCGACGCGATCCTTCTCGACCCGGTCTATACCGGCAAGGCGATGAAGGGGCTTATCGACCTGGCCCGGAAGGGCCATTTCAAGGGCGAGACCGTGGTCTTCCTGCACACCGGCGGCGCGCAGGGACTGTCGGGCTATGCGTCGGTCCTGGAAGGCAATCTGGCATGAGCAAGGTTCTGGGTGTGCTGGGTGGGATGGGCCCCGCCGCGACGGTGGACTTCCTGGCCAAGCTGCAGGCCTTCACGCCGGCGCAGAAGGACCAGGACCACATCCGGGTCATCGCCGACATCAATCCGCAGGTGCCCGACCGCAACGACCCGTTCGCCAAGCCCGGCCCGGTCCTGGCCGAGATGGCGGGCGCCCTGCGCGGGGCCGGGGCCGAGGTGCTGGCCATCGCCTGCAACACCGCCCATGCCTATGCCGATCTGGTCAGCCGCTCGGCCGGCCTGCCGCTGGTCGACATGATCGGCACCGCCGCCAAGGCGGCCCGCGAGACCGGCGCGCGCCGGGCCGGCGTGCTGGGCACCAAGCAGGCGGTGAAGCTCTATCGCGAATACCTGGCCGCCCAGGGCATGGGCCTAGTGACCCTGCCGCCCGAGGCGCAGGAGGCGTTCATGGCGCTGCTCTACCGGATCAAGGGCGGCGACACCGGGCCGGAGGTGCGCCAGGCCATGGCGAACCTGGGCCAGCTCCTGGTCACGGAAGGCGCCGAGGCGGTGATCGCCGGCTGCACCGAGGTTCCGCTGGTGCTGGGCCCGAAGGCGCTCGGCGTGCCGCTGCTCGACGCCGGCGAACTCCTGGCCAAGCGCTGCGTGAACGTGTGCCTGGGGCTGGAGCCGGTCCCGGTGCTGGAGGGGTAGAGCTTCTCCTCTCTCCCGCCCGCGGGAGAGGGCCGGGGTGAGGGCCTTCTTCGGGCGGACTTGTCGCGGCGAGGCCGTGGCCCCCTCACCCTAGCCTCTCCCCCAGTGGGGGAGAGGAAAGCTAGAGCTGGTCGGCGCTGAACGTATCGCAGGCGTTGGGGTCGCCGCTCTCCACACCGGTGCGGAACCAGCGCATGCGCTGGGCGCTCGTGCCGTGGGTGAAGCTGTCGGGGACGACCCGGCCTTGGGCCTCGCGCTGGAGGGTGTCGTCGCCGACCGCCGAGGCGGCGCGCAGGCCGTCCTCCACATCCTTGGGATCGAGCGAGACCTGGCCGCCGGACGCCTCCGAGGCGTGGGCGGCCCAGACGCCGGCGAAACAGTCGGCCTGGAGTTCCAGCCGCACGGAGCCGGAGGTCGCGCCATGCGAGCCCAGGCGGTCGGCGCGGTCGGTCTGGCCGGTGAGCTGCTGGACGTGGTGGCCGATCTCGTGGGCGATGACATAGGCCCGGGCCGCCTCCCCCTGGGCGCCGAAGCGACCGGAGAGCTCCTTCCAGAAGGACAGGTCCAGATAGACCTTCTGGTCCTGCGGGCAATAGAACGGACCCATGGCGGTCTGGCCGAGGCCGCAGCCGGTGCCGGTGGCCTGGTCGTAGAGCACGACGCCGCGCGTGCGGTGATAGGTCTGGCCGTTGCGCTGGAAGATCTGGCTCCAGACATCGGTGGTCGACTGCTCGATCACGTCGACGAACTGGGCGTCGCGGTCGGCGGGCGTGCCGCGGGCGCCCGCCTGCTGCTGGACCTGTTGGCCCTGGCCGGCGTCGCTGACGGCCTGCAGGGTGTCCTGCGGGCTGATGCCGAACACGAAATAGCCGATGGCCGCCAGGACCAGGCCGCCGATGCCGACGCCTCCGGTCGCCACGGGCCCCAGGCCTCGCCGGTCCTCGATATTCCCGCCCCGTTCGCCGCCGTCCCAGCGCATGGCCGCTCCCTTGCTCCCGCCGCGCAGCTAACGCCCGGCGCGCGATCAGGATGCGCAAGAACGGCGGCGCTGTCAGCGCCTGTTTCGGCTGGCCGCCTCGACCCGGGCCCGCGACTGGGCGAGGAAGTCGTCGGGCATGGAGGGATAGGGAGCGGGCAATTTCGCCAGCGGCTTGCGCGGAACGACGACCCTCGGCGGGCTGACATGCAGCGCCGGCGCCTCGGCGAGCGCCCGGTCGGTGCGAAGCTGGGCGTCGAGCGCGTTGAGGTCGTTCTGCTGCTGGATGCCGTGAAGGCGCGCCATGTCCTGCTGGGACTGCAGCTCCATCTGCTGCATCTGCAAGGTGGCGCGGTAGGGGTCCGGCGCCTGGGCGGCGACCGGAACCGGAACGGCGAGGATCAGCAGGGCGAGGGCTCGGCGCATGGGACTAGAACGCGCGCACGGCCCCGCCCGTTCAGCGGTGCGAGACGGAGAAGCGGGCGAGTTGCTCACGCGGGGCGTCCCAGTCGGGCTGGAGCTCCAGCGCCTTCTGGTAGTCGAAATAGGCCGACTTGGCGTCGTCGAGGCCCTCATAGGCCAGCGCGCGGTTGTAATAGGCCTTGGCCGGCTCCTGGACGCCGAGCTCGATGGCCTTGTTGATGTCCGGCAGGCTCTGGGCCCAGTGGTGCAGGCCCAGCGAGGCGGCGCCCCGGTTCACATAGGCCTCGCCCATGTCGGGCTTCACCCGCACGGCGTAGTCGAAGTCCTTGGTCGCTTCGGCATAGGCCCCGCGCCGCAGCTTGATCACCCCGCGATTCACATAGGTGCCGGCCTTGTCGCGCGGGCTGAGGAACTCGCCGTCGAGGGCCGCGGTGCAGAGGGTGACGAACTTGAGGTCGTTCTCGCCGGACAGGGCGGCCTCGGAACAGGCCTGGGCCAGGCCGCCTCCGATCACCGTCACCGCCGCGTGCGCGGTCCCGGCGGCCGCCACGATCAGCGCCGCCACACCCAAGCCTGCCCATGTCCGGATCATCATTGGCCTCCACAAGGCCGCGGCCGTCCTGTGCGACCGCCGACGCGACAGCGTCTTCCCGTAACGGCGTTGTGTCAATTCAGGCGTCGAGCGGTTGCGGCCGGCCCTCGCCGGCGGCGTGGGCCAGGGCCTCGCCCAGGGCCTGGACGCTGAACGGCTTGTGCAGGACCGGACCATGCCAGGTTCCGGCCAGTTCGCCGAGGTCGGCATAGCCGCTCATCAGCACCAGGGGCAGGCCCGGTTCCAGCTCGCGCAGCCGCCGGGCGGTCTCGCCGCCATTGAGGCCGGGCATGGCGAAGTCGATCAGGGCCGCCTGGAAGGCCGCGCCGCGACGGGCGCGCTCGAGCGCCTGGGCGCCGCTCTCCACCGCCTCGACCTCGCAGCCGAGTTCGTCGAGCAGCTGGGCGGTCACGGCGCGGACGTCGGGGTCGTCGTCGACCAGCAGGACGCGCAAGCCCATCAGCGACCTCAGATCGTTCGGGCGCGGCGCGGGGGCCAGGGCGACCTCGTGCGAGCGCGGCAGGTAGACCCGCACCGTCGTGCCCACGCCCGCCGCGGTCTCGATCTCCACCCCGCCGCCGAGCTGCTTGGCGAGGCCCAGGACCTGGGGCAGGCCGAGGCCCGAGCCCTTGCCCATCGGCTTGGTGGTGAAGAAGGGCTCGAACACCCGGGCCAGGACCTCGGCGGACATGCCCTCGCCCGTGTCGCTGACGGTGATGACCGCGTAATCGCCGGGCGGCGGCGATTCCGGGCGGGCGCCGCCGACCGCGATGTGGGCCCGGGCGGCGGAGATCAGGATGCGGCCGCCATCCGGCATGGCGTCGCGGGCGTTGAGCGCCAGGTTGACGATCATCAGCTCGACCTGGGTCGGGTCGCCGATGGCGGGCCACAGGCCGGCTTCGGTCTCGACGTCGAGGGTATGGCCGCCGCCCAGGGTCGAGCGCAGCAGGTCGGCGGCGGCGCGGACGGCCTCGGGCACGTCGATCGGCCGCGCCTCCAGGCGCTGGCGGCGCGCGAAGGCGAGAAGCTGGCCGGTGAGCTTGGCGCCCCGCTCGCCCGCCGCGCGGGCCTGGTCGACATAACGCGCCTGGCGCGGGTCGGTGATGCGGCGGGCCAGCATGTCGAGATTGCCCAGCACCGCCATCAGGAGATTGTTGAAGTCGTGGGCGACGCCGCCGGTCAGGCGGCCGATGGCCTCCATCTTCTGGACCTGGACCAGGGTCTCGGTGGCCTCGGCGAGCTCGCGCGTCCGCTCGGCGACCCGGGCCTCCAGCGAGGCGTTCAGCGCCTCCAGCTCGCCCTGGTGGGCGGCGACCACGGAGGCGGCGCGATCGAGGCTGTCGGACAGGGCGTCGATCTCGCGCACCCCGCTGGGCTCGACCTGGATCGGCTGGCCCTCGGCGCGCGCCAGGGCGCTGGCCGCAAGCGCCTCCACCGGACGCGCCAGGCTGCGGGCGACGACGGCGGCCAGCCCCACCCCGACCAGCAGGATGCCGGCGCCCAGCACCACGGCGAAGGCCAGGGAACTGCGCGCCTCGGCCCCGATCTCGCTGCGGGGCGCGGCGACCACGACGCCCCAGCCATAGTCCGGCGAGCGGCTCCAGGCGGTCAGGCTCTTCACCCCGTCGAGGGTGACGGTCTCGGCGACGCCGGAGGGCGCGCCCTGGATGCGGGCGATCATCGCCTTGGAGGCGGAGGTGCCGACGCGGGCGGCGTTGTTGCGGTTGCGGGTGACGATGACGCCGTGCGCGTCGACGATCGCGCCGGTCCAGGCCGCCGGATAGTCCTGGTCGCGCCAGATGCGGTTGTAGCTCGACGCCTCGCGGAGCACGGCGAGCTCCAGCAGGCTGCCGTCGGGCTGGGGCAGGCGCAACTCCACCGCCAGGATCGGGGTATGGCTGAGGCGGCTGAAGAAGACGTTGGAGACCTTCAGGCGCTGGCCGGGGCGCTCCGCCCAGCTGATCCCGGAATTGGTGCTCTGCGGCAGGGGCGTGCCGAGCGGGACGTGGGTGTTGACGTGCTGGACCCCGTCGGCGGCCGTGGCGACCGCCACCCAGTTGCCGCCCCCCGCCGTCGCCGCGCGAGCCTGGGCGTCGAAGGCGGCCCAGTCGCGGGCCTTCAACGCCGGCGAGGTCGCCAGGGCCTCGGCCATCACCTTGTCCTGGCCGATCTGGCGGTCGACCACCAGGGCGAGCGCGCGGGCGGTGCTGCTCATCTGGCGCGAAACCGAGGCGCGTTCCTGGCGGTAGGCGTTCAGCAGCAGGAGCGCCGTGGCGGCCAGGGCCGGGATCAGCACGGACAGCACCAGCACGACCAGGCGCACGCGCAGGGCGGTGGGACGTCGCGGCGTCGATGTCGCGGATGCGGCCAAGCGGCGGCGCCCCTCCCGGATCAATCCGCCGAGACTAGACTGGCGGGTCGGCCTGCGGAATGGCCGCCGGCGCCGCAGGGACCCGAAATCGGCGCGTCTCGCGCCATAGGATGTAGACCCCGCTGGCCGCGACCACGACCGCCCCGATGACGGTGAGGACCTGGGGCGTCTCGCCCCAGACCGCGAAGCCCAGGATGCTGGCCCAGACCAGCTGGGTGTAGTCGAAAGGCGCGATCACCGCGACCGGCGCCCGGCGCAGGGCCTCGGTCAGCAGGAGCTGGCCCACCCCGCCGATCAGCCCGCCCAGGACCAGCAGGCCCAGGGTCGCGAGATCGGGAATCACCCAGCCGAACGGCAGGCTCAGGAGACCCAGCACCATGCCGGCCAGGGTGAAGTAGAAGACGATGGTCGGCCCCGGCTCGGTGCGCCCGATCTCGCGGATCGCGATCATCGCGCCCGCCGCGCACACCGCCCCCAGCAGGGCCAGCCCCACACCGAGGCCGGCGAAATGGGCCGGGTCGGGATGGACCATGATCATGACGCCGACGAAGCCGACGGCCACCGCGGCCCAGCGGTGCGGGCCCACCGGCTCCTTCAGGATCATGGCCGACAGGGCGGTCATGAACAGCGGCGAGGAGAAGGCCAGGGCGGTCGACTGGGTCAGCGGCAGGAGCCCCACGGCGGTGAAGCCGCAGACCATTCCGCCCAGGCCGACCGCCGAACGCGCGAGGTGGCCAAGCGGCCGGGTGGTCTTCAGCACCCCGAAGCCCGCGGTCCGCTGGACGTAGATCAGCACCGGCACGAAGGCGAAGGCGTTGCGGAAGAAGATGATCTCCAGCACCGGCACGCCGCGACCGGAGCACCATTTCACCAGGGCCGACAGGCCGGCCATGCAGAACATGGCGGCGATCCGCAGCGCGATGCCGAGCCCGGTTCTCTGGGCCACGGCATGGGCGTGGGTTTGCGGGGCGGCGGTCAAGGCGGACTCCGGGCGGGGACCTGGGCCTTAAGGCGCCGCGCCCCGCGACGCCAGGGCTCAGGCCGGGCTGGGCCCGAGGCCGATCGCCGCCAGGTCGCGCAGATAGTCCATGGTGTCCGACCAGTTGCCGTCGACGCCCTCCATCAGGCGCGGCCGCTGATGCACTTCCTGGGGCACAAGCAGGCCGCCCTGGGGCCCGCGCGCGCACAGGCCCCGATCGATGAGCTGGCCCACATAGCGCCGCGTGGTCTCGTAGGGCAGGCGCAGGTCGCGCGCGATGGCGTAGACGCTGACGGTCCTGCGCATTCGGTCGGGCGGCGCCGCGCCGAGGGCGGCGAACTCACGGCCCATCGAGCCGTCTTCGATGAGGTGGCGGATATTGCTCTGGACGATCGCGACATAGACCAGGGCGTGGACCAGTTCGAGATCGAGGTCGTTGGTCAGCCGGTCGATCGATCGGAGATAGAACTCCACGGCCAGCCGCAAGACCTGACGGCGGCGATCGCCGGGCGACGGCGTGGGCGTCGGGCCATGGACCCCGGCCTGGGCCAGGGCGTCGACGAACCTCTGGGTCTCCTCGCAGGTCTCCTCGAGGATCTGGCGCATTCCGGCGCGGGCATAGACCACCGACGGGATGACCAGGCCATCGCCGACCCGTTCGACGATCCGCGCGCGCAGCAGCTTGCCGGCATAGCGGCGGGCGGTCTCGTAAGGCAGGCGCAGCTCGCGGGCGAGGGCGTAGACGCTGATCGGCCGGCGCAGTTCGTCCGGCGGAATCTCGTCGATGCCGGAATAGTGCGGACCCTTCTGGGCGGCCGCGGTCACCTCCCGAACATTGGCGCGCGAGATGGCCAAGAACAGGGTGGTGGTGAGGAGGTCGGAATTCACCGCGCGGGTCGAGAGGCGCGCAGTGTTGAGCAGATGCTCGCCGCCAAGGCGCACGACGTGGCGGCGGCGGTCAGGGACGGATGGACTGGTTTCGACGGCGGTCATGCGTTCGGGGGGA
Source organism: uncultured Phenylobacterium sp. (assembly GCA_945952175.1). Taxonomy (GTDB): domain Bacteria; phylum Pseudomonadota; class Alphaproteobacteria; order Caulobacterales; family Caulobacteraceae; genus Phenylobacterium. The sequence goes on from CAMFHW010000130.1 coordinate 8,656, forward strand.
CTGTCGCAGTGTCGATGTTTAACGCCGGATCGCAGCATGTCGAGCCGGGGCGCCGGGCGGTGCGCTCATGGTTCAGTTCGGCAAATTCACGGACCGCTCCTCAGTTCCGTCATGACGCGGACGCGATCCTGGGCCTAGGCTCGCGCATGGACGAGACGCCACGCCACTATCCGACCCGCAGCGCCAAGTGCGCCGACCTGTGCGTGCACATCGCCGGCCTGGCCTTCGCCCTCGTCGGCGGAGCGATCCTGCTCGGGCTCTCGGTGCGGCTGGGCGGCCTCGAACAGGCGACGGCGATCGGCGTCTATGCCGCGGGCATGGTGGCCATGCTGGCGCTCTCGACCGCCTATAACTTCGCCCAGCGAACGCGCCGGCCGCTGCTGCGGCGGCTCGACCATGCCGGCATCTTCCTGATGATCGCCGGGTCCTACACGCCCTTCACCACCCAGAAGCTGCACGGCGCCTGGTCGGTCGGCATGACCACCGCCGTCTGGACCGTGGCCCTGCTGGGCGTCGCCGGGAAGCTGTTCCTCCCAGGCCTTGGCCGCCGGTTCTGGGTGGGCGTCTATATCGCCCTGGGCTGGCTGGTGCTGGTGGCGATCAAGCCGCTGGTGGACGGCATCTCCTGGGTGTCGCTGCTGCTCCTGGCCCTGGGGGGCGTGACCTATTCGACCGGCGCGGTGTTCTACCTGCTGAAGACGCTGAAGTTCCGCCGCGCCATCTGGCATGGCCACGTGGTCAGCGCCGCGGTGCTGCAATATGTCGCCGTACTGATCGGCGTCGTCCTGGCCCAGCCGAGCTAGGCGCTAGGACGGCGGGTTCCAGCCTTCCGGCCCGATGCTGAGGGCCAGCACGCGGCTCATGGCCGAGAGGTCGCGGCCGCTCTCGGCGGCCCAGGCGTTGAAGGCGG
>CAMFHW010000131.1 GCA_945952175.1 uncultured Phenylobacterium sp.
CGCTAAAGGGGACAGGAACGCCGTCGACCCGGCGATGGCGTTCCTGTCCCCGATCCGGCGCAGGGTTTCGGGACAGGAACACAATTCCCCCTCGATGGGACGGCGCGCTGGGCGCTGGGGAATTGCGATCCAGTCCCCACCGCCTCTGTCCACCCCTTGAGCTTTCCTGATTTGCGCCTAGCTGTTCTAACGGCGTAAAGATCGCCGCCGTTTTGTGGGGCGCGGCCGTTTCGGCCGAAAAAGTGGTGTGGGGAGAACAAGATGGCCGACGCTGTGGTCGACGACCGTCCCCTGTCGTTTGAAGACATCCTCCGCTGGTTCCAGAAGGGCGAGAAGCCCGCGGACCAGTGGCGCGTGGGCGCGGAGCACGAGAAGTTCGTCTTCCGGCTCGGCACGCATGAACCCGTCCCCTATGACGGCCCCGCCGGCATCAAGGCCCTGCTGGAAGGCCTGAAGCGGTTCGGCTGGGAAGGCGTCTACGAGGGCGAGACCATCATCGGCCTTGAGCGCGGCAAGGCCAATGTCAGCCTCGAGCCGGGCGGCCAGTTCGAGCTGTCGGGCGCGCCGCTCGAGACCATGCACGACATCTGCCAGGAGACCGGCGAGCACCTGAACGAGGTCAAGGCCGTGGCCGACGATCTCGGCCTGGCCTTCCTGGGCCTCGGCCACACGCCCACCTGGCGGCGCGACCAGATCCCGGTCATGCCCAAGGGCCGCTACAAGATCATGCGGGAATACATGCCCAAGGTCGGCGGGCGCGGCCTCGACATGATGTTCCGCACCTGTACGGTCCAGGCCAATCTCGACTTCGCCTCCGAAGCCGACATGATCGCCAAGTTCCGCGTGAGCCTGGCCCTCCAGCCCATCGGCACCGCGCTGTTCGCCAATTCGCCCTTCGTCGAGGGCAAGCCCACCGGCTTCCTGTCCAGCCGCGCCAACATCTGGACCGACACCGACCCCGACCGCACCGGCATGCTGGATTTCGTCTTCAAGGACGGGTTCGGTTACGAGACCTACGCCAACTACCTGCTCGACGTGCCGATGTATTTCGCCAAGCGCGACGGCCGCTATGTCGACCTGTCCGGCAAGAGCTTCCGCAGGTTCATGGCCGGCGACCTGCCCGAGATGCCGGGCGACCGCGCCACGCTGAAGGACTTCGCCGACCACTCCACCACCGCCTTCCCGGAAGTGCGCCTGAAGCAGTACCTGGAGATGCGCGGCTCGGACTCCGGTCCCTGGAGCCGCCTCTGCGCCCTGCCGGCGCTGTGGACCGGCATCTTCTATGACAGCCAGGCGCTCGCGGCGGCCTGGGACCTCTGCAAGGACTGGGCGATCGAGGACCATGAGCGCCTGCGCGAGGACGTCGCCCGCGTCGGCTTGAAGGCCCAGATCGGCGGCCGCACCGCCCAGGACGTCGCCAGGGACATGGTGGCCATCGCCCGCTCAGGCCTGAAGAACCGCAACCGCCTGAACGGCGGCATGGTCGACGAGACCGGCTACCTGTCGGAGCTGGAGGAGATCGCGGCCTCCGGCGTCACCCCGGCGGAGCGCCTGCTGGAACTCTATCACGGCCCGTGGAAGGGCGACGTGAACCCGGTCTACGAGGCGTTCGCCTACTAGGATGGGCGCCTCCTGATGCGTGGCGCCTGGAACGGGTCGTGCCACTGCGGCGCGGTGCGCTTTCGCGTGCAGGCCGACATCGTCGAGCTGACCACCTGCGACTGCTCGCTATGCGTCAAGAAGAACGCCCTGATGGCCAAGGTCCATGAGAGCGAGCTCACGATCCTGGCCGGCGAGGAGGCGCTCGGCCTCTACCAGTGGAACAGCCGCGTGGCCCAGCACCGCTTCTGCACCCGCTGCGGCGTCTACACCTTCCACCGCAAACGCGCCGCGCCCGACCACTACGGCGTCAACATCTTCTGCCTCGACGGGTTCGAGATCGAGAGCGTCCCGGTCCGCGCCACCGAGGGCGTGGGCATGAGCGTGGTCGATCCGAACGCCCGCCCGGACTGGCGGGGACCGCGCGGGTAAAGCCCCGCCCCACCGCTCGTCCCGGCGAATGCCGGGATCCGGATCATATGGCGCGTCGCGGGACGGGATGGCCCGATTTGCGAACTCACGGTGAATCTGTCGCCTTGTGATCTGGATCCCGGCATTCGCCGGGATGAGCGGAGAAGGAGACGGCCCCGGATGCCGATCCCCAAATACGCCCTGCTGGAGAACGAGCGGCGCTTCCTGGTCGATGCGTCCCGCCTGCCGGACCTCTCGAACTTGCCGTTCCGCCGGGTTGAGGATCGCTATGTGACCGGCGCCCGCCTGCGTCTGCGCAGCATGACCGACAGCGAGACGGGCGCGCGCGCACTCAAGTTCTGCAAGAAGTATCCGGGCGAAGATCCCGTCTCCGGCCCGATCACCAACCTCTATCTCACCGAGGCCGAGCATCAGGTGCTCGCGGCCCTGCCGGCCCGGATCCTCGTCAAGCGTCGCTATCGCCTGCCCCACGGCGGCCGCGCCTTCGGCGTCGATGTGTTCGAGGGGGAGCTGGCCGGCCTCATGCTCTGCGAGGCGGAGGCCGAGAGCCGCGAGGCGATCCTGGCGCTGGCCTTTCCGCCTTGGACGACGCGCGAGGTCACAGACGATCCGTTCTTCGCCGGCGGAAACCTCTGCGCTGTCACCTCCGCCGAGCTGGCCGCCCGGCTGGCGGCCAGCCGGGCCTAGCGCACGCCGCCCGACGGCGCCTCGGGGCTGTCGACATTGCTCGGCCAATGCGCGCGCTGGCTTGTGCCGTCGCCAGCGTCGGTGTGCAGCACGGCCGCGTTGACGTCCGGATTGGGCGCGCCCGGATTCACCGCCGCATCCTCCACCGGATAGATCTCGACCTTGTCGGGATAGAAGGCCAGCCGCTCGCGGATCAGCTCCATGGCGGGGTAGGGCTCTTCATAGGTCCACACCGCATTGTCGGCGAACTGGCCGTCCATCACGATGGTGTAGTAGGCGGCGTCGCCCTTGTAGGGGCAGTGGGTCGAGCGATCCGTCCGCGAGAAATACTCCATCGAGACGTCGGCGCGCGGGAAGTAGACCACCGGCCTGTAGCTCGCCTCCTGCAGCACCAGGACGTCCGCCGAATCGGCGATCACGTGGTTCTGGAAGCTGACCCGCCAGCGCGTCTTGGCCGGCGTGATGGTGATCGGATGATCGGGACCGGGGATCTTCATGACGCAGGTCTCCTTGTCGCTTCGGCGAGGGGAACGTCTGACATGGGGCCGGGGCTCCATGGGCGCCAGCCCTCAAGGTGAAGCTTGCGCCTTGAACCAGATCGTTCACGCCTGAAGCGGCGAGGCAAGCCGTTGCTTGTCTTGGTGAAAGAGCCGTGATCATCTGCCGCCAAATCCCATTTGGCGGGGGCGGTTCAGCCTCGACGCCGGCCCAAGGAAGCTTTCCCCACAATGAATCTCGTCGTCCTGATCGGACTCGTCGTCACCCTGCTGACGGGCGTGCCGGTCCTCATGCAGTTGCTGCGCAACCACCCGCGCGGCCTGATCATCCTGTTCTTCGCCGAGATGTGGGAGCGGTTCTCCTACTACGGGATGCGCGGCATCCTGATCTTCTTCCTGACCCAGCACCTGCTGTTCGACCAGGCGTCCGCCAGCGCCCAGTACGGCTCCTACACCTCGCTGGTCTATCTCGTGCCGCTGGTCGGCGGCATCCTGGCGGATCGCTATCTGGGCACCCGCAAGGCCGTTCTGTTCGGCGCGATCCTGCTGGTCGCCGGCCACATGACCATGGCCTTCGAGGGCCGGCCCGCGACCCAGACCCTGACCTATGCCGGCCAGACCTACCAGATCGACGCCCACGGCCGGATGGAGGATCGCCAGGCCCGCCTGATCGTCGCCGGCAAGCCCTATGAATTCGGCCCGTCCAAGGACGGCGGCATGGAGATCAAGGGCCTGCCCGCCGGCGCCGGCCTGCCGTCGGTCCTGCCCAAGGGCCAGTACGAGATGAAGGCCACCCAGGACCAGCGGGGCGTCAACGCCTTCTACCTGGCGGTCTCCCTGATCATCATGGGGGTGGGCTTCCTGAAGGCGAACATCTCCTCGGTGGTGGGCCAGCTCTATCAGGAGGGCGATCCGCGCCGGGATTCCGGCTTCACCCTCTACTATTACGGCGTGAACCTGGGCTCGTTCTGGGCCTCGCTGATCTGCGGCCTGCTCGGCCAATATGTCGGCTGGTGGGCGGGCTTCGGCCTGGCCGGCGTCGGCATGCTGGTCGGCCTCGTGGTCTTCGTGCTCGGCAAGCCGCTGCTCATGGGCAAGGGCGAGCCGCCGAATCCCGAGCTGCTGACCAAGCCGCTGTTCGGCCCGATCAACCGCGAGCGGCTGATCTATATCTGCGGCCTGCTCGGCATCGCGGTGGTCTTCTTCCTGGTGCCGCGCAAGGCCATGGTCGGCTACGCCCTGATCGCCTCGATCATCGCCTCCTTCATCGCCATCGGCTTCATCCTGGCGATCGGCTGCAAGACCTGGGTGGAGCGCCAGCGGATGATGCTGGCCGTCGTGCTCGTCCTTGGCGCCGTGGTGTTCTGGACCCTGTTCGAGCAGGCCGGCTCCTCGCTCAACCTGTTCGCCTCGACCAATGTCGACCTCTCGATCACCAAGCAGGCGACCAGCTTCCTCGGCATCCCGGTGGGCAGCCACGCCCAGCTCGCGGCGGTGGGCATCCAGCCCTCCGGCTTCTGGATCGACACCGGTATGGGCGCGGCCCAGACCCAGTCGTTCAACCCGGGCTTCATCCTCATCTTCGCGCCGATCTTCGCCTGGCTATGGGCCACCCTGAGCGGCAAGGGCCGCGATCCGGATCCGGTGATGAAGTTCGGCCTCGGCCTGCTGCAGGTGGGCCTGGGCTTCATGGTCGTGGTCTGGGGCGCGGGCCTGCACGACTCCGCTTTCCGCGTGCCCCTGGTGCTGCTGGCGCTTCTCTACCTGCTGCACACCACCGGCGAGCTCTTCCTCTCGCCGGTCGGCATGTCCGAGATCACCAAGCTCGCCCTGCCGAACATGATCTCGTTCATGATGGCGGTCTGGTTCCTGGCCTCCTCGGTCGCCCAGTATGTCGGCGGCTTCATCGCCGGCCTCGCGGGCACCGAGACGGTCGGCGGCCAGGTGCTGGATCCCGCCGCGGCGCTCGCCGCCTCGGTCAAGGTCTTCAATGGCCTCGGCCTGGCGGGCATGGCCTGCGGCGCGGTGTTCATCGCCGCCAGCTTCTTCATCAAGGGCTGGGCCCATGGCGCCAAGCCGGCGGCCCATCCCGAAACCACCGGCGGCTCGCCTGTGGTGTGATTTCCCCTTCCCTCAGGAGTGGGGGAAGCGACAAGGTCGTCGCCTAACCGAACGACTTCCTGACCCGCAGGTAGAGCGACGGGCCGATCTGGATGTCCCGGTCGTCCGTCGCCACCAGCGGCTTGGTCCCTCGCGGGCCGCCGAAGTCCTGGCGGGTGTGGCGGAACCCGCGCGAGGTCGCGTTCTGGACCTCGACGCGGAAGACCAGGTCGGGCTGCGGCTTGTACTCGGCGAACAGCCGCACCCAGGTCTTCAGCTTGTCGGTCGAGACCTGGTCGAAACGGTAATAGGTCTCGCGCCAGCCGCTATCGACATCGACCCCCCAGATCGATTTCAGGCCCGGGATCGGCTGGGTGAAGTGAGCCTCCCACTTCTGGTGTCGCAGGCCGGAGATCTGTCGCTTCGCGCCCGTGGTCGGGTCGGTCACCTCGCTCCACCGCCAGGTCGAGGTTCCTTGCAGCCGCCCGCCCTTCACGCCCAGGCGCGACAGCGGCAGGGTCAGGTCGAACTGCAGCTCGTTCTTGGTCCCGTCGCCGATATTGGCGGGGCCGTCGAACACGCTGGTGGCCGTGAAGATCGGGGCCCGGTCGGTGGCGTCGCTGATCTCGTAGTGGCGCACCGACAACCCGGCCTGGCCGTCGCGCCAGAAGGTCTGCTCCACCGCCAGCTCGCCCACCCAGGCCTGCTGCGGGTTGAGGTTCGGGTTGCCGGTGGTCACCACTCCGGTGTTCAGCGACGAGGTGGCGACGAAGTCGTCGAAGTTCAGTTGCCCGACCTCGCGCTCGATCCGCGCGCGCACCTGGGTGGTCTCGTTGGGCGCCCAGGCCACCCGAAGCCGCGGCTTGGCGAAGTGCAGGTCCTTCTCCAGCACCACGTCGCCGCTGGAGGAGATGGTCGAGAACTCGTAGCGAAGCCCGCCTTCCACCGTCCACTGCGGGCTCGGCCGCCAGACCGCCTTGGCGAACAGTTCGCTGCGGTCCTCCTCCACCTCGACATTGCCGGCGGGCAGGACCTTGGCGACCCCGTTGCGGCTGAAGGTCGTATGGCTGTTCAGCGTGTTGACCGCCGTCTCGCCGCCCGCCTCGAGCGAGAGTTCCGGCGTCGGCCGGTACTTCAGCACCGCCCGCCCGATCGTCTCGACGGTGGCCTTGCGCAGGAAGAAGTCGGCGCTGTCGGTCCCGTCGGTGAAGCTGTCGCCCAGCTTCAGGTCCTTGGTCTGGCGCAGGCCCACCAGTTCGAGCTGCAGGGCCGGGCCGAAGTCGCGGGCGTAGCGGCCCCCGAGCTCGGTCTGCGCCTGGTCCTGCGGCGAGCGGTCCAGCTCGACGAGGCCCGCGGGCAGGACGTAGAGATTGTTCTCCTGGTAGACGTAGTGGTCCCAGAACAGCCGGCCGTTCAGCCGCAGCTTGCCGCCCAGCAGCGGCGTCTCGTAGGCGGCCGTGGCCTCGGGCTGGTGGCCGTCGCCCGTGCCGTGCACCTTGGACTGCCGCAGCAGCTTGCCCGTCGGATCGACACGGACGTGCGCCCCGTCGCCGACCCCGTTGTCGAAATAGGAGCCGTAGCGAACGCCGGCCTCGAACGACCCGGGTCCCAACGGGCCCGAGCCTTCCAGCCGGTAGCCGGGCCGCTGCTTGCCGTCGGCGGGCGAGTAGTTGTCGGCGATGGCCAGCAGGCCGCGATAGCTCGCCGTCTTCTTGCGCACCACATTGGCCAGGATCGACTTGCCCTGCATGTCGATGCCGGGCGCGCCGCCGCGGATCACTTCGATGTGGTCGACCTGGCTGGCGGGGATGCGATAGAGGATCTGGTCCAGCGGATCGGTCTTGGAGGTCGGCCGGGCGCCGTCCACCAGCACATTGCCCGCCGCGCCTTCATAGCCGCGTACGGACGATCCCGTGTCCAGGGTGAAGCCCGGCAGGCGCTGGACCATGTCGAGCGCGGTCGAGACGTTGCCGTCGGCGAAGAACACCGGGGGATAGCTCGTCACGCCCTGGGCGGGCGCGGCGGCCACGACCGGCGCCGGCGTGGCGGCGGCCGCTTGCGGCGCGGCGGCGGCCAGTGCGGCCACGAGGCTGAAGACGGTCGACATGCTGGCTCCCCCGATCCAGGTCTGTGGCCCGGATCAGGGCGCCGAGGCCAGTTAAATGCCTGTAACTTGGTTACATTTCCGACAGGTCGAGCCGGCGCTTCAGTCGAACGTCTTCCTCAGGCGCACATAGACCATCCGGCCGAACTGGTTGTTGTGATCGTCCGTGAACAGCAGCGGTTTGGTGCTGCGCGGCCCGTCATAGACGTAGAGCGTCTGGTGGAAGCCCCGCTCGGTGAAGTTGCCGAACTCCATGCGCAGGCTCAGGTCCGGCTGCGGCTTCCATTCCACATAGGGCTGCACATAGGTCTTCAGCTTGCGCACATAGACCTGGTCGAAGGCGTAGTAGGTCTCCCGCCAGGCCCCGAAGGCGTCGATCCCCCAGTTCAGCCGGTACCGCGGCAGGTCCCAGCTGAAGTGGGCCTCCCACTCCTGTGGGCGCAGCTTGCTCATTTCGCGGGTGCGGTGGGTGGTGGGGTCGGTCACCTCCGACCAGCGCCAGGTCGAGCTGGCCTGCAATTGCGCGCCCTTCAGCCCGATCTTGGAGAAGGGCAGGGTCAGGCTGGTGATCAGCTCGTCCTTGGTCCCGTCGCCGATATTGGCCGGGGCGTCGAACACGCCGCTCGGCGTGAAGATCGGCGCGCGATCCACCGCGTCGGTCAGGTTCGAGTGGCGGTAGGTCACCACCGCGGCGCCGGCGTCCCAGAACCTGCGCTCGAGCGCGGCCTCGCTGACCCAGGCCTGTTCCGGCGACAGGTCCGGATTGCCCACCGTCACCACGCCCGCCGACAGGCCGTTGGTCGCGGTGGTGAAGTCCTTGAAGTCCAGCTGGCCGACCACGCGCTCGAATCGCAGGCGTACCTGGGTCTTGTCGTCCACCGCCCAGGCCACCGCCACGCGCGGCTTGGTGAAGGTCAGCTCCTTCTGCAGCTTCACGTCGCCGGTCGAGGTGATCCTCGAGCCCTCCTGCCGCACCGAGGCCTCGATCGTCCAGGCCGGCGCCGGCCGCCAGGTGGCCTTGCCGAACACCTCCCAGCGCTTCTCCTCGACCCGCACCCGGGCCGCCGGCACCACCTGGCTCACCCCGTTGTCGATGAAGACGATGCGGTTGCTCAGCGTGTTGAACGCGCCCTCGCCGCCGGCCTCCCACGATAGGGTCGGGGTCTGGGCGAACTTCAGCACGCCGCGGGCGATGGTCTCGCCGGTCCGCGAGCTCTGGGTGAAGTCGCTGTCGTCGCCGGGCCCGTGCACCGTCTCGTCGAACCGCTCGATCTTGAACTGGCGCAGGCCCACCAGCTCCAGCTTGGTGCGGCTTCCGAAGTTGCGCGTGTAGCGCAGGCCGGCCTCGGCGGTGTCGGTGTCGTCGCTGTCGTGCAGGCGGATCAGCTGGGCGCTGGGCACGGTGAGCTGGGTGTTCAGCAGGTAGTCGAACGGATTGCGGTCGAACCGGCCGTTCACCCTCAGCGTCCCGCCGAACAGCGGCAGGTCGTAGGCGCCGGTCGCGATGTAGTCGAAGCCCGCGCCCTTGGAATAGTCGGTCCCGCGCTTCAGCGCCGTCCCGTCCGCCGCGACCCGCTGGTAGGGGCCGTCGCCCGAGCCGTCGTCGATGTTGCGGCCGCCCCAGAAGCCGACCTCCCAGTTGTGCCCGTGGGTCTTGCCCGAGGCTTCGAGCCGCACGGCGGGCCCGCTGCGGCCATCGTCGACCACATAGTTGTGCGCCACCGCCACCAGGCCGTGGAAGCTGTCGCCGGTCTTCAGGACGACGTTGGCGATCACCGACTTGCCCTGCATGTCGATGCCGGGCGCCCCGCCGCGGATCAGCTCGATGCGCGCCACCTTCTGCACCGGCACCCGGCGCAGCAGTTGTTCCAGGCTGTCGGTCTTGGTGGCCGGGCGCTGGCCGTCGATCAGCACATTTCCCGCCGCGCCTTCGTAGCCGCGCACATTGTCGCCGCCGTCGAAGGTGAAGCCGGGCACCCGGTCCAGCATCTCGCGCGCATTGGCCGGGCGGGCCGCGGCGAAGAATTCGGGAGGATAGGCGATCACGCCCTGGGTGACGGCCGCCCCGGGCGGGGCCGGGATGGCCGGCGCTGCCAGGGCCGGGAGGCGCAGCGAGGCGGGTTCCCCAGCTT